>CAYRJP010000216.1:0-1537 GCA_964424425.1 uncultured Bacteroidales bacterium
CTGCCTATCATACCGATAATCCACAACGAAATATCTTTTGCATAAACTCCTTCTGGCAGTTTTCCCGTAAGGGTAACTTTTAATGTTTCGGGCACACGAAACCATGTTTCGCCACGTCGCCAAATTCCTGCTGATTCGGTGCGGTCGATTCCTGCTGCCATAGCATTAAAAGCTCCTGCTGTACAAGTATGGCTGTCGCTGCCAACTACTATCATTCCGGGCAATGCATGATTTGCCATTACCTGATGACAAATGCCACTGCCTGTATCATAAAAATTACTTACTTTTTGCTCATGCACAAAATCACGTATTGTTTGATACTGATTGGCAAGTTTAGCACTGGTTGGCGGTGCATTATGGTCTAAAACAACAAGCAGTTGATTTGGATCAACTACATTTTTACCACCCATTTTGTTAAAAGTTCCTTTTATACTTGATGTATTATCGTGTGTTAAAATTATATCGGGCTTTTTAAATACAATACTACCCGTTGGTGCTCCAAATATTTTTTCTACAAATGTCTGTCCCATTTTTTTACTATTTTTTAATTAACTCTGTTAAAACTACGATATACTACAACATTTATTAATTTTAGTATAAACATATCGGAATATAATTTTATTTCCGATACTTCGACAAGCTCAGTAACCGGAAATAAAATCAGTAATAAAATAATTAATTGTATTTACTAAAATAATCCTCCATTTTTGTATATTTCCATTTGAACTTCAGAAAATGATTCTGCATTAACAGTTTTATTATTTTTAAAATTTGTTATTTCTCCTGTTTCAAAATTTACTCTTATTTTATCACCATCTTTAAGTTCAAGACCTTCAAGAGTTTTATAAGTAACAATCGGGAAAGCTGCATTTATGGCATTACGCTCGTAAATAGCTCCATAACTTTCAGCCAATATCGCACTTATTCCAAGTGATTTAAAACAATCTACAGCTTGCTGACGTGAGCTACCCGAACCAAAATTCTTTTGAACAATCACAATATCACCCGATTTTGCATTTTTAGCAAAATCTTCGTAACCTTTTAGGTTATCAAACGTGTATTGTCCCATTTCATCAATATTAGTAATTGCCAAATAACGATTATGGAAAATCATGTCAGTATCAATATTATCATGTTTGATAAGCCACACTCTACCCTCAACCACCGTAGGTTTATCTTCAATATTTTTAGATTGTTTTTTTCCTGCATCGGCAACTTGTTGAGCAATATTATCAGGGATTTTAAAGAATGCCGGTTCATCGGGAATATCATCAGGAGTAGTAATAATACCTGCTACCGCCGAAGCTGCAACTACCGCCGGACTAGCTAAATACACATCACCTTTACCCTGTTTCCCGGGAAAATTTCGATTACCTGTGCTTATTGTAACCTCTCCGGGACCATTTTGCCCTACCTGACCTGCTGCACATCCTGCACATCCTGCATTTGACAATAGTGCTCCCGCATTTTTAAATATTTGTATTAAACCTTCGTCAAGACATTGTTTCCAAACTTCATTGGTTCCGGGAACAATTTT
>CAYRJP010000216.1:1637-4416 GCA_964424425.1 uncultured Bacteroidales bacterium
TAAACTTTTATTCCGTGTTCGCGTGCGTAAAGACGGCAAATATGCTGATTTACTGCATATTTTTGGTCAGATCCGGTTGGATTACAGTCAAATGTGAAAAATGTTTTTAATGGATCAGCAATAGTTAAATTATTGTCTTTCAGATTTTTTACAACATTTGCACCTCCAAAATCTCTCGCTGCTCTTGTATCAATAAAAATATCAACAATATCTCCCGGCTTTACCGAATCATGCTTTGAGTGATTTGCTATTATCTTCTCAATTAAAGTCATAGTTGTTTTAGTTTTATGATGTTAGTAAATCTAATTATTCCAAATTATAAATCTAATCAAATTTTTTTATAAAAAACGCTAACAAATTAAACATTTATAATACTTTTGCAATATCCAAAAAAATGTTGTAAAATATAATTTTTAAACAATATTATGTATAAATTGACAAAAATTGTTGCCACTATTTCAGACAGAAAATGCGATGTTGATTTTATCAAAACCCTTTACAATGAAGGGATGAACGTTGTAAGGCTAAATACTGCTCATCAAAATTTCGATGACTCTCTACATGTTATAAAAAATGTTAGAGCGGTATCTGATAAAATAGCTTTATTATTGGATACAAAAGGACCTGAAATAAGAACAACAAAAGTAGCAGAAGAAATTACGGTTGAAACAGGTGATATTATTAAATTTTCGGGAAATAAAGACAAAGAATCAACAAGAGATGTTGTATGTGTTAATTACAACGGTTTTGTTGCCGATGTTCCCGTTAACAGTTTAATACTAATTGATGATGGTGAAATAGAACTCAAAGTCATAGACAAAGACAATGAATTTTTAATTTGTCAAGTTGAAAACTCAGGAAAAATAGAAAGTAACAAAAGTATAAATATTCCCAATGTGCATATTAATTTACCTTCGCTTTCGGAAAAAGACAGGAAATATGTAAAATTTGCCATTGAACACGATTTGGATTTTATTGCACACTCTTTTGTGCGAAATAAAGAGGATGTTTTGGCTATTCAAAAAATACTTGACGAGCACAACAGTAAAATCAAAATTATTGCAAAAATTGAAAACCAAGCAGGCATCGACAATATTGATGAAATTCTTGAACATGCTTTCGGTATTATGATAGCTCGCGGTGATTTGGCTATTGAGGTGCCCCGTGAAAAAATACCTTTTATTCAAAAGAATTTGATAAAAAAATGTGCCGAAAGACGCAAACCGGTTATCGTGGCAACACAAATGTTACACTCAATGATTAAAAATCCGCGTCCTACACGAGCCGAAGTAACAGATATTGCAACAGCCATATTTGAAGGAACCGATGCTATTATGCTCAGCGGTGAAACTGCTTACGGCGATTATCCTGTTGAAGCTGTTCAAACTATGACTAAAATTGCTTTGGAAGTTGAAAAAGATAAAGAGCCGTTTTGGGATACAGGTTATTCTGTTTTAACCAATGATATATCTGCTTACCTGAGTAAAGTAGCGGTAAAGTCATCAATACGAATGAATGCAAAAGCCATTATTGCCGATACCACAACAGGACGAACCGTTAGAAATATTACAGGATTCAGAGGTAATGTAATCGTGTATGCTATGACATATAATGCACGAGCAATGCGGGAATTGGCTTTATCTTACGGTGTTTATGCTCAACAAATAGAACTACAAAAAGATACCGATACTTTTTTACATTACAGTGCTTCAAAACTGGTTAACGACGGGTATATAAAACGCAACGACAGAATTATTTTTCTTGCCGGTAACTTCGGTAGAAACAGAGGTGCAAATTTTGTTCAAATACTTGAAGCCGATGAAATTATAAAACATTAAAATAGAAATCATCCCTGAGGCTGTAAAAAGTCAAGGTTTCGCTATATTTGTAAAATAAAAAAAACTAAGATATTTATATTCAACGAATTAACAGAGCGAAACCTTGACTCTATTTTTGATGTAAATGCTTTTTAGACAGCCTCCTTCTCTCAAAATATTCAGGACAGACTCAAAAGGAATACTCACCCATCACCCGCTCAAGCGGACACTTCTCCTGATACAAGCTCGGGACCGGCTCTTAAGGGAAGACCTGCTTTACTTGAAGTTTTGGAGATAATTTTGTTTGTTTTGCGTAAAGCATCATTAACAAAGACTATTCACTATATTTGCAGTATAATCTGAATATTATGACCAAACGTCTTTTTATAGCAATAAATATACCTGTATCGGATGAAGTTAAAAGTTTTGTATCTAAAATACAACGACAATTTATTGGCGATAAAATAAAATGGGTACCGCTTGTTAATTTTCATCTGACAATTAAATTTTTAGGCGACACCGATATAAAACTTATCCCTGAAATTACACGGCAAATAAAAGATGCAGTAAAAAATATTCATTCTTTTGATATCTATATTTCAGGATTAGGAAAATTCTCAAAAGCAAAACATGCAAAAGTTATTTGGCTTGGAGTACAAGACAATAGCGGTAATCTGGAAAAGATATTTAAAAGTATAAACAATAATCTTTTAAACTTAGGGTTCAGTTCTCAATATAAGTTTAGCCCTCATATTACTCTTGGACGTATAAAATCCATTCATAATGAAGAAGTATTGGATAAATTAACAAATACCTATTCCGATAAACTTTTTCAAACAACAACAGTTTCCGATGTTATCCTTTATGAAAGTATCCTTAAACCATCGGGAGCTGTTTATAATGTTGTTGAAAAGGTTAGTTTATCAAAATTACAGCAAAATAACTGACAGTCACGGCGTGAG
>CAYRJP010000217.1:0-4413 GCA_964424425.1 uncultured Bacteroidales bacterium
ATGTATGCAACAGGTTACTCGGGTAATCAAATTGATTCTATTGCAAAACGGCTTGATTGGAACGAATTATTATCAAGTAAGCCTAAATATACCGATGTTGGAATTGATGAAAAAGATGAATTTGAAAAATACTCGTTTGAAATACCGCTTGACGGATTAAAAATTAAAATGGGAACGGGATTAATAGAGTCGGAGGAGATATGGTTGCAATTTTCCGAGATATTTTTTCATGTTTACGACAAACGTGATTTTACAAAATTTAATATACCTTTTAAGTGCATAGCAACTGATTTGACTACAGGAAAACCTGTTGTATTAGATACAGGACAAATAGTAAAAGCATTACGGAGCAGTATGGCTATTCCGGGTGTTCTTGCTGCTGTTGATTACGGAAACACCAAACTTGTTGACGGGGGAATTGTAAGAAATTTTCCTGTAACTGATGTGAAAGAGATGGGAGCAGATTTTGTTATCGGTGTAAATCTATTTAAAGGACTGTCAAAAGCTAAAGATTTAAATTCAACACTAGATGTTATGTATCAAATAACAAATTATCGTGATGCCGATGATTTAGTTAGACAAAAAAAACTGTGTAATATACTTATTGAACCGCCTGTATCGCAATATAGTGCGGGAAGTTTTGACAGTGCAGACGATATTTTGGAAATAGGATATAAATTAAGAGAAAAATATTACCCCATATTTAAGCGACTTGCCGATTCGCTGAATAAAATTCAAAAGATAGATTTTAATCCTAATACAAGACTTCAGCAAAATAAAAGTGTAATTCTTGATAATTATGAAATTATAGGTTTAAATAAATTATCATCAAAGATGATAATTCAAAAATCGGGACTTTTTTTGGGAAAAAAATATACATCTGCTCAATTAAACGCTGCTTTTCGCAATATGTATTCTACTCTTTATTTTCAGTATATTTATTATGAATTGGAACCTACAACAGAGGGGCATGCAAATCTAAAAATAATACTTAAAGAACAATATCCGGGAGTTTTTAAAATAGGATTAAATTATCATTCATTTGTTACACCTGCTATTATTTTAAATTACACCAGACGCAATTTGTTTTTTGATAAATCACGATCGATGGCTAAATTAGCTATTAGTCAAGACATAAAAGGGCTTTTGGAACATAAACAATTTTTTGGTAAACATTTAAACAACTCTTTAAATCTTAAACTTGAATATATTCAGCAGCGATTACCTATCTATAAAGGAAATAATATTATTCAACAGTATAAGTCGGGTAATTTTTTAGCAAATACAGGTTTATATCATTATTTCGGGCGAAATACAGCTATAGGAACATTTTTTTCTTTTAAACGAACAGATTTTTCACCTGATATAGCTTCTACATTTCGCTTTGACGGACATACTAATTATCTTGTGTCGGGTTTAAATTTTGAATTTAATAATTTAGATCGTAGTTTTTTACCGACAAGTGGTGTTCATGCCAAAATAAATGCTAATATATCATACGACAGGTATTACACAGCTATTTATTCGGGTAGTGATACTACAGTTGTTGATACTCCAATAGTAAAAAAAGTAAAAGAACCTTTATTTAGGTTTGATTTTTTTGTAGATTATTTCCAAAAAACAACTGCAAAATCAACAATTTTATCAAATATACAAGGTGGTTTTTTACTTGATCCCAGTTATTTTTATCTTGAAAATATTTTTATCGGCGGAAGCCAAAAAGTTTATTCAAATCAATTTATTTTTTCAGGATATTACGACGGACAAATTCCTGCAACATCTTTTGCTTCTTGTATGCTCGGATATCAATATAATATATGGCATCAACTATATCTTATAGGTAAAGCTAATATTGGTGTTTATAATTTTATTTTAACCAATGGCAAATTATTAGGAATAGATGATATTAAAGAAAAATTTATTTCCGGAGTTAGTTTAACTATAGCATACGATATTTCACTACTTCCCATTGAAATAACTTTAAATTATTCACCTGAAGTTAACGACTTTTTTACTAGTATCAGGATAGGATATAATTTTTAATATTAAAATATAAAAAGCCTGTTAGTTTTTTTATCTAACAGGCTTTTATTTTTACAATAGTTATTAAATTAATCGTTTTCAGCTTGTTCTTTTTCGTATGCTTTAAGCAATTTATCTTGCTCATCGCCCGGCACTTGTGCATACTCTGCAAATTTCATTGTATAAGTAGCACTACCCGATGTTAATGAACTTAAAGATGTTGAATATTTGTTTAATTCAGCCAAAGGAACTCTTGCTGATATTTTTTCGTAACCCGATTCACTGCTCATTCCTGCTATCATAGCACGGCGACCTTGCAAATCACTCATTACATCACCCATATATTCTGAAGGCACCATTACTTCTACATCATAAATAGGTTCCATAATTTTAGGTCCGGCTTTTTTAAATGCTTCACTAAATGCATTACGTCCGGCTAGTTTAAATGAAATTTCATTTGAATCAACAGGGTGCATCTTACCATCATAAATACATACTCTGATATCACGTGCGTAAGAGCCGGTCAATGGACCTTCTTCCATTTTTTCCATAATTCCTTTTAAAATGGCAGGATGGAAACGGGCATCAATAGAACCTCCTACAATACAATTTACAAATACAAGTTTTCCTCCCCATTGTAAATCATGCTCATCAACTCCTCTTACATTCATGGTATATTCTCTACCGTCAATTTTATATGTTTTAGGTGCGGGCATACCTTCGTGATAAGGTTCGATAATCATATGAACTTCTCCAAACTGACCCGAACCTCCCGATTGTTTTTTATGACGATAATCAGATTGAGCTGCTTTTGTAATAGTTTCGCGATAAGGAATTTTAGGTGTTAAGAATTCTATTTCAATTTTATGAATATTCTCAATCATCCATTTCATTGTATTAAGATGAAACTCACCTTGTCCGTGAACAATTACTTGCTTTAATTCTTTTGAATATTCAATAATAAGAGTAGGATCTTCTTCGTGCATTTTATTAAGAATCTCTCCTAACTTTTCATCATCCGATTCGCTGGCTGCTTTTATTGCTGTTCTGTATTTAGGATCGGGAAACTCTATTTCAGGAAATACTATTCCCGAATCTTTTTCTGCTAAAGTATGATTTGTTTTGGTATCTTTTAATTTAACAGTAGCACCAATATCTCCGGCTACAAGCTCCGAAAGTTTTGTTCTGTTTTTTCCGGCAACGGCAAACAACTGCGACAAACGCTCTTTTGAACCTTTTTTTGAGTTAATCAAATCCATACCTTCGGTAACCTTGCCGCTCATTACTTTAAAAAATAATACATCACCAAGATGCTCTTCTACTGATGCTTTAAATATAAATAAAGCTGTTTTTCCCGAAGGGTCACAAACAATTTCGTTACCTTCCGTGTCAATTGTTCCGGGCATATCATTTGGTGCAGGAGCTACATTACCTACAAATTCCATCATACGACGTATTCCCATGTTTTTCTTTCCCGAAACACAAAATACCGGAAACATTCCGCGTGCAATAATTCCTTTACGAATACCTTCACGCATTTGGTCTTCGTTTAAAGAACCTTCTTCAAAAAATAGTTCCATTAACGAATCATCATTTTCGGCAGCAGCCTCAACAAGTGCATTGTGTAATTCTTCGGCTTTATCTTTTTGGTCGGCAGGTATATCTACAACTTCAGGTGTTCCTCCGTCGGACCCCCACTGATACATTTTCATTTTTAATACATCAACAACTTGATTAAACTCAACACCGGGATTAACAGGATATTGAATAATAACAGTTTTGCTTCCGTATAATGATTGTAAGTCTTCAATTGACTTGTCAAAATTTGCTTTATCTTGGTCAAGCTGGTTAACAGCAAGTAACATAGGCTTATTAAGTTGCTCAACATAACGCGATAATGTTTGTGTTCCTACCTCAACTCCTTGTGTAGAATTAACATTCATTATAGCAGCATCTGTTACTGACAATGCCGAAATAACACCTCCCACAAAATCATCTAATCCGGGGGTGTCGATAATATTTAATTTTTTATTATTAAATTCAGTGTATAATACTGTTGAAAATATAGAACGATCTTGTTCGTGTTCAATAGGATGATAATCGGAAACCGTGTTGTTATTTTCAACTTCTCCTCTGCGGGTTATTACACCGCCTTCAAACATCATCGACTCAGACAGCGTTGTTTTACCTGAGCCGGCACTCCCAATGAGAGCAATGTTCTTAATCTCGTTTGGCTGATATACTTTCATTATTATTCAATTTATTTAATTAAACAATCGTTTATTTTTCTTGCTTGAAATCAAAGAGCCTCAAAATTAATAATATTTTTATAACAAGCAAGTTAAAAATATGCAACTCCGTTTATTTTCAAAAATTAATGAGCATAGCTAA
>CAYRJP010000218.1:0-4408 GCA_964424425.1 uncultured Bacteroidales bacterium
TTAAATGAAAACCTCGCGAATATTCAGGTAATACTATTTCTATTTGTTTAATCATGGAAATCAAAAGTTAAAATGAAATTGACAAATAGTGTAGTTATTGTCTTTTTTATAGTCATTCACAAAAATAATTATTCTTTCTGAAAGAATGATATTGAATCTTCAAGTGAAGTTGCTTCATTCAACAATTGACTTGCTCGTTCTTCTAGTTCGTCGGCAGCCGCTGCATTCTGTTGAGTAACATTATTCAATTCCATTATAGCATTGTTAATTTGATTTATGGCATTTTTTTGTTCAAAACTTGTTTCAGATATTTCATTAATTAAAGTAGCTGTTTTTTTAATTTTAGGAATAATATCTTCTAATTTTTTACCCGATTGCAATGCTATCTTTACATTTTCGGCACTTATCTTATCAATTTCTTCTGCTGCATCTTGTGCACTTTGAGCAAGATTCTTTACTTCGGCAGCAACAACTCCAAATCCTTTACCGTGCTCACCTGCTCGTGCAGCCTCAACGGCAGCATTAAGAGCCAACATATTTGTTCGTTGAGCAATATTGTCAATAATAGAAATTTTTCCAATAATTTCTTGCATTGCCACAATACTCTTATTCATTGAATTACTAAGTTCATTTATTCCTACAACAAGGTCATTTGCATAACCGCTTGTTGTTTCGGTATTTGTTGTTGTCTGATTAATACTTGCTGTAATCTCTTCTATTGAACTGCTAACTTGTTCGGTAGTAGCCGCCTGAGCATTTGCTCCATTTGAAATATTACGCGAAATATCTGTTATCTCACTACTATTAACAGCTGTTTTATTAGCTCCTTCTTTAATACTATCTATTACCTCTTTTAATTTTTCTATAACTGTATTAAAACTTTTTGAAACAACAGCTATTTCATCTTTCCCTTTTAAATTATCTATTAGTTGTAATTTCCCTTCGTTTAAAACGGCAACATTATTACTCAATGTTTTTAAAGGTTTTAACATTCGTGTTATAATAATTACAGCAATTAATATTGTAATAATAATTAAAACAATACCAATAGCTATTTGAGTAATCATAGTTTCATTAGCCTTACTCAAAACAGCTGTTTTAGGAACACTAACTTTTATTTGCCAAGGAATTGAAGTTTTTCCTATATTAATTATCTTATATATTTCAATACTGTCTTTATTTTCAATAATTTTTGATTTGTCAAGAAATTTATAATCGGGAAAATAAGAACCTAAACTATCAATGTTTTTCGTGTTGGCAGCAATATATCCGTTTTGCGAAAGCACTAAAATATCGGCAGTTCCATTAAAAAGTTTCTTTTTTAGTTTTATTGCATTTGCTTGAACAAAATCTATTGACATATCTGCTCCAATCATTCCTAAAAAAGTAGTATCTAACATTATTGGTAAAATGACTGAAATTTTAAGTGTATCCTCTTTTGAGTCTATTCTTCTCGGATCTAATAATATCTCTTTTTTAGTTTTTTTCAATATTTTATAAATATCAGAATTATAAAAATCCTCCATTTTATAAAAATAATATTTACCATCATCACCTAAACTCCATGATGAAATTATTCTACCTGTTACATCATATTTTTCATTATTTATATATTTATAATCATTGCCATCAAAAGCATTTGGTTCCCAAACAGTACCGGTTGCTTTAAAAATATCGCTTTTAAGTAATATCTCTTTAATAATATCATTTACAACCTCTCTGTCGGTTTGTAAAGAATCATTTCTTACTAATGCCGAATAAGCATACCCCATTGTATTTATTTCACTTAAACCAAGTTCAATATTCAATTTAATGTTTTTTGAATAATTACTGACGGCAAAATCAAGCTCTTTTTTTGAGTTATTAACAAGTGTATTGCGAATAAAGATTGCTGTATAACTAACAAGTATTAAGACTGTTACTAATATTGATATTGCAATCATTAAAGGAATTTTATTTCTTAATAATGATAAATTCATAATATTTTTTTGGATAGTATAATTACAACAATTATTATTATTTAATTGTTGTAAAAATAACATATTTTTTTGATGATAAAATCTGCTATTTTTGTACTTGCAATTTAACTCAAATTATTCAATAAAAAACAAAATAATTTTCAGGATTAACTTTCACTAAATACAGATAATTCATATTGCATAAATCAAGTTTAATCTAATATTTTAATTTTATAAAAGCAAAAACTATATTTAATAAAAAACATCAACTAATGTTTATAAAAACTCCCGAAATACACAAAACAACAAAAGGACACGACCCTTTCGGAAAATTCACCGAAAAGCATGCTGCATTTATAGCTGCAATGTTTTTCTTAGGAATATTTTTAATGGTATTTTTTGGTAACAAAACACTTGTTACTTGGAAGTTTATCAGTTATATATATGTTTTAATTGCTGTATTTATCAGCATTTTACCTCTAAAAAAATTACCTTTTATCTATTTTGTTCGCAGAGAACTTAAAATACTGTTAGCAATATTCGGGTTAGCACCCTTTTTTACGGGTTTAATTTTAATGATAAACTTTACTTTTGCAAATGATATTACAACTAAAACAATAACTGTTACCGCTTATAAATATTACCCTTACGATGAAACGGTTGAAGTAATTTTGGATGATGATTTTATGAATCAATTTTCGGAAATACGAAAATTTACAGTCAAAGAATTAAAAAGCACACCTAAAACCGCCGTTTATACAGTAAAAACAGGATTGTTGGGTATGAAGATTATTGATAATTCAGAATTGATTTTTACAAAATACAGATAAAACAAATTTACTGTTATTTTAGTAATAAAACCACTCCTATAAACTCAAATAACACATTTTATTATTGATTACTAAACAGTTAAAGTAACTATTAAAGTTCTGATGCTACTATGATAGATAGAGAGACTGAGCTTGTCACAGGCGAGATAGCAACAAAGAAAATCATACAACTATACTATGATATAATATATTGGCGTGCATTGGTAAAGAAATATATAGTTTATACTTTTTTCTTTTTTAAATATTGATAATTAACAATAAACGCAATTCAATCAAAATAGATTTGAATACTGGTAAAAACCGGTAAATAGTTTATTATCACTAAAAAAATGCTTAATTTTGTAAAGTATTAAAAATAAGTAAAATGGCAAATAGAAATTTGATACGATTTGATTGGGCAATAAAGCGATTATTACGAAATAAAGCAGATTATTCTGTTTTGGAAGGTTTTTTATCTGAACTTTTGAAAGAAGACATTACAATTGAAAGTATTCTTGAAAGTGAAGGAAATCAACTAACAGAAGCCGACAAATTTAATCGTGTTGATATTCTTGTAAAGAATTCAAAAGGAGAATTGGTAATTATTGAAATTCAAAACCAACAAGAATATGACTATTTCCATAGAATGGCTTACAGCACATCAAAAACTTTAACTGAATATATTTCAGTTGGTGAACCTTATCGAAACATAAAGAAAATTTATTCAATAAATATTGTTTATTTTGATTTAGGACAAGGCGAAGATTATATTTATCACGGAAAAACGGATTTTATCGGATTACACAAAAATGATAAATTACTGTTATCAGAAAAACAAAATGAATTATTAGGCAAGACAGAACCATCCGAAGTATTTCCGGAATATTATGTAATAAAAGTAAATCAATTTGATGATGTGGCAAAAGACACTCTTGACGAATGGATTTACTACCTGAAAAACAACGAAATAATGGATGATTTTACGGCAAAAGGGATAGATAAAGCGAAAGAGCTTTGGCGATTAGATAATTTATCGGAAGAAGAGCAAAAGAAATATCAAAAACACCTTGAAGATTTACGTTACGGAGCAAGTATGGCGTGGACTATGAAAGTTGATGCAGAAGATAAAATAAGAGAAGAAGGACGAAAAGAAGGAATAGAAAAAGGGATAGAAAAAGGAAAAATAGAAATAGCCAAAAAAGGATTAAACGAGGGATTTCCTATTGAAGTGATAATTAAATTGACTGGATTAACAAAAGAAGAGATAGAAAAATTGAAAGATAAATAACGCACGCCAAAAATGTGTATAAGCGATGGCGGAATAAGAGTAATAAATAAAGAGTGGATGTATTTGGAAAGTAGTTTTTTAATAAATTACTTGTGAAAACCCTCGCCACTACTATACACGGGACATTTGATATAATATCAGCCGAAATTATTACTAAGTGTTTATTTAAAAATAACAAAGTCACGGTGTAAGTTGCATAAAAAAATATTTAATTATAAAATATCTTTAAATCAATAACTTACATCGTGACTTGTGAATTCCGGCAAAGTTTTACTCAATTTTATTTCTGTTTACTCCAATATTTTTCGAAGAAGTATATCGAAATAGTTAACCCTCATTAAATACCGTAAATT
>CAYRJP010000219.1:0-4399 GCA_964424425.1 uncultured Bacteroidales bacterium
TTCTGTTTTTTATTATTTCTTCAAGTTTTTGTTTCTGAGGCAACATATTGTTATTGTATTATGATTTTATTTATTCTTTTAATTTTGTAATTATACTTAATAGTTACGATGTGAGTCTTACTTTAAACATACACGATTTGTTATTATAAACTCTACTAAACCAGCAACTTACACTGTAAAGAGTATTTAATTTTACGATTTTTTAATAAAACATTCTCCTTTACCTTTCTCTTTGGTTTCTTGTGAATTAATTTCAATTGTTATTTTATCGTATCCTTCAATCTTTTCGCTTTTTTTCAAAGTGCCGGTTTTCGGTTTTATAACTTGTATTTCATAAGCAAAAATATACTTTCCCGATGTATGAAACTCCGTAACTTTATCAATAGATACAATTTTTGTTTTAACATTATTTATTTTTACAGTCAAATCTTTTTCTGTCAGACTTTCAGGTGCAATATCAATTGTATCGCTTTTTTCTGCATTTTCAACATTTTGATACTTTGTTAACGACATTGGTCTGAAATAAACTCTGTAAGTATCGTAAGGATTAACTTTCGGTTCAAAAGCGTGAATACCGTAAACTTCCATTCTGTCGTATTGCGGATTTATCTCCAAATCTTTAAACAAAGGAACATTCCAAGCCCAATATTCTAATTTTGTAATGCCGTAATCACTCTCTTTTATCGCATAAATTGAATAGTAAACACCTTTTTTAACATTTAAAGAGTAGTTCCCGTTTTTATCGGATAAAGTTTGATACAAATCGTTAAAATTCTTATCCTTTACTTTTATAACAACACTGTCAACAGGGTTATTGTTAAAATCGGTTACCTTTCCGAAAAGTCTGACATAACCGGTTTTATTATCATTTGTATCTGACTTTTCAGTATTACACGATAATGTAAAGATTAAAAGTATAAATAATAATTTTTTCATTTTAACTTGTGTTTGGTGTTGTCTTGCAAAAAATTTAATAAGTATCTACCAAATCATTAATATAAGCGATAAATATATCTAATTTAGGAAGAAGTTTTTTAATCTTCACAAGATTTTCAAGTTTTATTGTTCCTATCACATAGTTATTCTCTTTTGAAGTGTATCGTTCCTCTATCTCTTCAAAGTCGAAATGACTAAGTTCGTGCGGGTTTGAATATCTCAAATAAATTCTTAAAGTATGGTTGGTTGTATATTTGGGCACGGTAAAATATTTACGTTTTTTATACTCATATTTATAATCGTGTAAACGAGCCGTAATATCCGACAATACAGCCGAACCGGTTGGATGTCCGCCGGCTCCTTTACCGAACATAAACTGTTTGTCGTAAGCTTCACCCTGAATTACAACACCGTTATACTCATCCTCTACGCTGTAAATGTATTTATCGGGTGTAACAAGTCGCGGAAGCACATACATTGTAATCTTTCCGTCGGCAATTTTTGTAACTTGAGCCACAAGTTTAATCTTATAACCCTTTTCGCGAGCATATTGAATATCAAAATCCGACATTTTTGAAATGCCGTAATTTAGCACCTTTTCGGGATTTACAATAGTGCCAAATCCGTGAACAGTAAGAATAATCAACTTGTAAAGGCTATCGAACCCTTCAACATCGAACACAGGGTTACTTTCGGCAAAACCCAAATCCTGAGCAAGTTTAAGAGCTTCGCCGTAAGGCATTTTATCGTTAAAAATACGAGTAAGAATAAAGTTTGACGAACCGTTTAAGATTCCGGTAATTGATTTTAGCAAATCGTTGTCGTAATACTCTTCGAGGTTACGAATTACTGGAATACTGCCACAAGCCGATGCATCGTAAAGAAGAGCGGTATTGTTTTTTTGTTGCAACTCAATAAGTTCGGTAATATTGTCGGCTATCATCTTTTTATTGCCCGAAACCACTGATTTGCCGTTTTGTAAGGCATTTTTTACAATTTTGTATGCTTCGTCAGCGTTGTCAATAAGTTCAACAATCAGATTTACATCTTGATTATCAATAAGTTCATTTACATCAAGAGTAAAAATTTCATCTGTGAGTTTTCTTGCTTTTTTAGGGTTTTTTATGCAAATCTGCTTTATTTCGGCTCTTGCATTAGGCGACTTTTTAAGAACTTCGTAGAGTCCTTCACCTACTGTTCCAAAACCTACCAATCCTATTTTTATCTGTTTTTTGTCCATTTTTGTATTTTTAAATTATTTTGTTTCCTTATTGTTATCATTTGTCACTTCGACAAGCTCAGTGACCACTCCTAAACAGGTAATGCTTGTTTTTTTTATAACAGCTTTTTTCACTAATACTACTAACTCAAATTGTTTAACAAATAGTCACGGCGTGAATAATATTTAAGAGCCACTCTTTTAAATTATTATTAAATACTATTAAATAAACAATTTACACCGTGATTTATGAATTTAAAAATTTATCGTAAATTTTATTTTGTTGTTCAAACTCAATTAAAAAGCCGTCGTGACCGTAAAAAGATTTTAACACTGCAAACTCACTGTTCGGAATATGTTTGTGTATTAATTGTTGGTCTTCGGGAGTAAAAAGCAAATCGGTATCTATTGACAATATCAGCGATTTGGCTTTAATACGTGCCAATGCTTTTGCATATCCTCCGCGATTTCTTCCTACATTATGCGAATCGAGAGCTTTTGATAAATAATAATACGAATACGCATTAAATCTTTTTACCAACTTTTCGCCTTGATAGTTTTGATAAGAACTTGCCTTGTAATTATCTGTTTTGCTGTCGTCGGATTCGGCTTGCGTTTTGTTGTAAGCATTGCGATTGCGATAACTTAAAAGAGCAATACTACGAGCAGCTTTTAGTCCTTTTGCTCCGCCGTCGGGGCGGTCTTCAAAAAATGTAGGGTCGGCTTCAATTGCAAGCCGCTGACTTTGACTGAAAGCCGTTGTCCACGGAATACTCACTGCATTTGTGGCAACAAAAATAGCATTGTCAAACAAATCGGGATTTGAAATTGTCCACTCCAAAGCCTGATGACCGCCAATGGAACAACCGAGAATAAGATTTATTTTACTTATTCCTAAATGCTTACGCAAAATTTCGTGAGCATTAATTTGGTCGCGAACTGTTATTTGCGGAAACGTGCGATAATACGGCTTTTCCGTTTGGGGATTTATTGATAAAGGTCCCGTAGAACCGTAACACGAACCAAGAATATTGGCACAAACAATAAAATATTTATCGGGATCGAAAAAATATCCTTTACCAACCATTCCGGGCCACCAATCAACAGGGTCGGCATTTGCTGTAAAGGCGTGACACATCCAAACAATATTGTCTTGCTTATCGTTTATTTTACCGTAAGTGGTGTAAGCAATATCTATTTCGGGTAACGACTCACCACTTTCGAGTGTAAATTCTTTATTGTATTTTAAGAATTTAACATTCTTACCGTCATCGTGCGACATATATTGTTGCTTTATTAAACTTATTTGTTCGGTGTTGTTCATTTTTGTTTTAAATATTTTTGTTTTTATAAACCTAACAGATTTAACTAATTATTGAATAGTTGTTATCATTTTATTTATAAAAAACCTGTTAGGTTCTTACGATTAAATGGTTGCTGAGCTTGTCGAAGCATTTTGCTATAATTTTTTAATCTCTATAAATTATTATTCAAATGCTTGTTTAAAATCGTTGATAATATCATCAATATGCTCAATGCCAACCGAAACGCGGATAAGATTCGGTGTGATGTTAATATCAAGCAGTTGCTTCTCCGACAGTTGGCGATGAGTCATACTTGCAGGATGCACAACACCTGTGCGAATATCTCCCACATGCACAACAAGTTTTGCAAGTTTTAAGTGGTTGATAAACCGTTTTGTCTGCTCCACATCACCATTGTAGCCGAAAGTAAGCACTCCGCTTGCACCGTTTGGCAGATATTTTTTATATAAATCATAGTATTTACTTGATTTCAATGCGGGATATTTTACCCACTCTATCTCTTTTTGCTTTTCGAGCCATTGAGCCAAAGCAAGAGTGTTTTCGCTGTGGCGTTGCATACGAAGAGCCAGAGTTTGGCATCCGTGAAAAGTTAAAAATGCGTTAAACGGCGATAATGTGGGACCAAAATCCCTTAAAAGCTGGGTTCTTGCTTTTACCACAAAAGGATTTTCTTTAAAATCGACAGCATAACGCACACCGTGATAACTTTCATCGGGTTCGGTAAAATCGGGGAAGTTTCCATTGTGCCAATTGAAAGTTCCCCCGTCAATAATTATCCCGCCAAGGCTAGTTGCGTGTCCGTCGATAAATTTTGTAGTGCTGTGAACTACAATATCGGCACCATGCTCAAACGGGCGACAAAGAACCGGAGTGGGAAAAGTATTATCAATAATCAACGGCACATTATTTTGTTTTGCTA
>CAYRJP010000220.1:0-4394 GCA_964424425.1 uncultured Bacteroidales bacterium
TGCCGTATGCTGTTTACAACAATAATATTTTAAAAATAGTGTCGCAAGAGAATAAAAATTATTTTAATTTTAAATATTTGCCTGAAACTCGTGGAGTGTCATTATCGGGTATTATTGTTGGTAAAAAAAATAAACAGCCCATTGCAAATAATCAAGTGAACTTATCGATTATTGATACGATAAATTACAGTTTTACAACAATTACTGATTCGGCAGGTAAGTTTTATTTTGATCTAGGTAATATTTATAAAAATAAAGAACTGTTAATAACAGTAAAAGAAAAAGGTAATCCGTTGGAAATACTTGTAGATAATGATTTTTGCAATCGGCAAATTAAATTACCGTTTATTCCGTTTACAATAAATAATAACGAACGTGATTTTTATACTGAATTTATCAACAGAGGAATTGTAGAAAACAGTTATATTGTGATTGACAGTCAAAAGATTCAGACTGAAGAAAATTACATAAATTTGAATTATCAAAAGCCCGATTTTAAATTAATATTGTCTGATTATATATCAATGTCACACCTTGCTGATTATTTTCACGAATTGATACCTAACGTGGGAATTCGCAGAAAAAATAATCAATCGGTGTTTCAAGTTTTTGGTAATATCTCGGAGTTGCAGATTTACAGTCCTTTGGTATTGATTGATAATGTAATAATTACAAATATAGATAAGCTATTGCAAATATCACCCAATAATATTTATAGTATTGAAACATTTGAAAAGCCTTATGCAATAGGAAATCAGTTGTTTGGTGGAGTAATACGCATAAATTCAAAAAATGATGATTTAGCAAAAATGGAATTGCCCGAATCAGGTATGTTTTTAAATTATAAAATGCTTTCCGCAAATGCTGTTGTTAATTATAAAAGAATAACCAATAAACATATTTTGCTGCTAAGAAATACTGTTTTTTGGGATGTTATTTCAAAAGAAAATCTTACCGATAAACAAAAAACAACATTTACTACAAGTAATATACCCGGAAAATATATTATTGAAGTCAGAATGTTGAAAAATTACGATTATATTGTAGATACGCTATCTTATATTGTTAAGTAAAATTAATAATAATATTAATATTTTCCACAAATAGTGCTGTTTTGATAGAATAAATTTAAAAATCAAAGAAATCTTCTTTTTTTATTTTCAAGAAAATTTATTAAATTTATTTAAATTATTGTAGTAAAATAGGGTATTAATTTTAAAAAACAGCACAATTATGAAATTTATCAACAATTTAAAAATTCGTGATAGGCTTAATATTTTTTTGAATGTTAGTATGGGAATTATCTTTATTATTTTTGGTATTTATGTATTAAATAAGCAAAAAGAAAAAATACTAAAAGATACCGACATTAGAATGCATGAACAAGTTAATGACTTGTCAATGCTTATAGAGCAGGATATTAAGCATAATGAAAAAAAGCTTGATATTGCAATGTTGTATTTTGAGCAATATTTTAGCAGCTTAGGAAATATTATAATTAATGAGGATAGTTTAATTTTTGTTGCTGAAAATCAATTTAAAGTTCCTGCGTGGATAGTTAATGGTAGCACAATACAAAATAATGCAGATATTGCAATTACTGCTACAGAAAAGGCAGGGGTTGATATTTCGGTATATCAAAAAACAGATAACGGTTTTGTGCTTATATTGTCAAATAGAAATGTTGATGATAATAACAATGAGGCAGATAAGTTGATTTCTAAAGAATCTCCGATTATAGCAGCAATAAATAATAACCAAGATTATAAAGAAACAAAAGTTATAGATAATAAAACCGTTATTATTGATTATAAACCATTGTATATTAATGGTGAATTTCAAGGAATATTAGCAGGTGAGGTTCCACAAATGTCATTGTCGGATATTAAAAATATTTTTAAAAATAAAAAATACTTTGCATCGGGTTATCCGTTTATGGTTCGTGAAAACGGAACATTTATTATTCATCCCAAAAAAGAAAATCAAAATTTTTATGATGCTAAATTTTTTCAACAACTCATAAATTCAAAATCAGAAACAGGAAAGACTTATTATAAATGGGAAGGGAAACAGAAGTTTCAATATTTCAGATATTTGAAAGATGCGGGGGTTTATGTTTCTGTATCTATTTATGAGTTTGAATTAATGGATATAATAAATAAATTAAAAATTTCATTAATGGTAGCTATTGTTTTAGGTATTATTGTTTTTATGATTATAAATTATTTTATAGCTAAATCAATATCCGGCTCGTTAGATAGAGCAGTAAGATTAACTGAACTTATTGCAAATGGTGATTTAACCGAGGAACTTGAAATATATCAAAAAGATGAAATAGGCAGATTAGCAAAAGCATTGAATATAATGGTTCATAAATTGCGGGATATGATTGCCGGAGTTATATCGGGAGCAGACAATATTGCATCGGCAAGTAAGCAATTAAGTGATTCGTCAAATACTATTTCGCAGGGAGCAAGTGAGCAGGCATCTTCGGTAGAAGAGTTGTCATCAACAATGGAAGAGGTTGCAGCAAATATAGAGCAAAATTCAAATAATGCTTTAGAGACAGAAAAAAAATCACAGTTGGCAATGAAAAGTATTGAAAAAGTTAGTTCGCAATCATCTGAAAATGTAGAGGCTCAACGAATGATAGCTGATAAAATACAGATTATTAATGATATTGCTTTTCAAACAAATATATTGGCTCTAAATGCGGCAGTAGAAGCTGCTCGTGCAGGTGAATACGGTAAAGGATTTGCTGTGGTTGCTGCTGAGGTAAGAAAACTTGCCGAAAACAGTAAAAAGGCGGCTGAAGATATTGTATCTTTAGCTGAAAATAGTTTAAAACTTGCCGAAAGTAGTGGTGAAAAAATGCAAGAAGCATTTCCAAATGTAAAAAAAACAACCGAACTTGTGCAAGAAATTTCGGCAGCAAGTAAAGAGCAGGCAACCGGTATTAATCAAGTAAACGATGCTGTGGTGCAACTTAGTAATATAGCACAACAAAATGCATCTACCAGTGAAGAACTATCGGCAAGTGCCGAAGAACTTGCAGCTCAAACCGAAGAGTTAAAAGAGATGGTTTCAATTTTTAGAATTAAATAAATAATAAATTAACAATTAACACATTAATCACATGAGAAAAATTTATTTTATTACTTTATTATTGGCATTGGCAAGTGTTGTAAATGCTCAAGATGAAAAAACAGAAAAAAAGAAAGAACCGGTAGTCAAATTTTCAGGACATATTCGTTATGAGGCTTATTTTGACTCTTACATGTCTGTTTATTCCAGAAATGGTGATGTATATTTGTATCCTAAGAGAGTAAATTTTGTAAATGGTGAAGATATAAATAAAAACGGGCAACTTACAATGTTGGCAGCACAATCAAGAGTTCGGGCTAAAATAAGCGGACCTGATGCTTTTGGTGCAAAGGTAAGCGGTTTGGTTGAAGTTGACTTTTTAGGAAAAATGGGAGCTCCTATTGATTTTGTCCAAACACCGCGAATTCGTCATATGTTTGTAAAAATGAGTTGGGATAAATTACAACTGATTTTCGGACAAACATGGCATCCTGTTTTTGTTACTCAATGTTTCCCTATGGTTTTAGGTATGGGAGCGGCTTTGCCTTATAATCCTTTAAATCGTTCTCCTCAAATAAAAGCTACTTACAAATTAACTGACAACTTGCAAGTGGAAGGTGCTTTACTTTCGTATTTAGATTTTAGAAGCAAAGGACCTGTAAATGCTCAACGAGATGCAGGATTACCTGATTTTCACGGTTCGTTTAAGTATTTGAGTGACAACTTAGCTACAGGAGTTGTAGGAGGATATAAAGTTCTTAAACCGCGATTAGAAACAGATAACGGTAATATAACCGATAAAACTATAGGTAGTTTTGATGTGGCAGCTTTCGCTAAATATAAAATCAGTAAATTGACTTTTAAAGTGTATGGAATTTACGGACAAAATTTAACTCCTTATGTTAGTATTGGTGGATATGGAGCAGCTCAAAATCCTACATCTGTTGACGATTATACATATTCAAATATTGTTTCTATGAATTTGTGGAGTGAAATTATGTATAAAGTGAGTGGTAAATTTTGTGCAGGATTATTTGCAGGATATTCCGATAATTTGGGAACAAGTGAAAATAGTTATTATGACTTGGGTTATACTCTTGGCGGAAATATAGATAAAACTTACAGAATATCTCCAAGAGTGGCTTTTATGTCGGGTAATTTTATGTTTGGACTAGAATATATGTTGACAAGTGCTACATATTTTGATTTGGCCGGTAACGGAAAATACGAGGCAGCAAATACCGATGGTGCCGTTTCTAATAATAGATTTTATTTTTCGGCAACATATAAGTTTTAATGAATAGATAATA
>CAYRJP010000221.1:0-2687 GCA_964424425.1 uncultured Bacteroidales bacterium
CATATTTAGAGTTTATGTTTTAATAAGTTCTAAATAAAAACTATTTTAGCAAAAATTTAAAAATATTACTTTTAATGACAAAGCAAATTACAGTATTAATAACAATACTACTGTTATCAATTAATATATATGCACAAAATACCTTGCTGTCGGGAACCGTAACCGATAACAACGGAAAACCGCTTGAATTAATAAATGTCAGTGTAAAAGGCAGCACAAAAGGAACATCAACCAATGGAAAAGGATATTTTGAATTAAAATTAAAACCTGATATTCAATATACAATAGTTTTTTCGAGCATAACTCACCAAACAACAGAGAAAAAAGTAATACTGAAACTTGGCGAACACAAAACATTAAATATAAGTTTAAAAGGAAAATCGGAGCAAATAGCATCAATAAAAATCGAAGACAAACAGATACGAAAATCTACACTTACACGCTTAGACCCCAAAATAATGTCGGTAATTCCCGAAGCATCGGGAAACATCGAAGCAATAATAAAAACCTTGCCGGGTGTTTCTTCAAATAACGAACTGAGTTCGCAATATTCGGTGCGTGGCGGTAATTTCGATGAGAATCTTGTGTATGTTAACGATGTTCAAATTTATCGTCCGTTTTTAATACGCTCGGGACAGCAAGAGGGAATGAGTTTTATAAATGCCGATATGGTATCATCGGTATTGTTTTCGGCAGGCGGTTTCGATGCTAAATACGGTGATAAAATGTCGTCGGTATTGGATATTAAATATAAAAAACCTACAAAATTCGGCGGAGCGGTTTCCGCAAGTTTACTTGGTGCATCGGTAATGATAAAAGGAGCATCTAAAAATAAAAAATTAAGTCATATTTCGGGATTCAGATACAAATCAACAAAATATGTGCTCAATACTCTTGAAACCGAAGGCGATTACGACCCGCGTTTTTTCGATTTTCAAACAAATATTATCTATAAAATAGATAAAAAAAACGAAATAAGTTTTTTAGGTAACTATGCCGACAACGAATATAAATTTATTCCGCAAGACCGCACAACAAAATTCGGAACTATAAACGAAGCTCTTGAACTGAAAATGTATTACGACGGGCAAGAACTCGATGCTTTTAAAACAATGACGGGAGCACTTACTTTTACTCACAAAGTAAACGAAGATTTAAAATTGAAATTTATTACTTCGGCTTTTGTTACCGACGAACGCGAAACTTTTGACATACAGTCGCAATATTGGATTAATCAGGTTGACAACGATGCAAACTCTGAAACCATTGGCGATAGTATAGCCAACTTAGGAGTGGGAACATACCTTGAACACGCACGTAACTACCTGTATGCCACAGTTTACAGTTTTGAACATAAAGGAAGTTTGCACAACGGAAACCAAAATTGGCAATGGGGAATTAAAGCTCAAAACGAAAATATCGACGATAATCTTACCGAATGGACAATGATAGACTCTGCCGGCTATTCGTTGCCTTATACCGATTCAATTGTGCAAATGAATGTGTATGTCAGAGCCAAAAACGCTATTTCGTCGATGCGGTATAATGCTTTTTTGCAAAATACTTTTACATTTGATATCCTTTCGAATGAGCTTAATGTAACTGCCGGTATCAGAGGTGCTTATTGGGATTTTAACAACGAATTTATTGTAAGTCCGAGAGTTAATTTTGCATTTAAACCTAAATGGGAAAGTGATATAATTTTCCGTTTTTCAACAGGATATTATTACCAACCGCCGTTTTACAAAGAGATGCGTTCACGTGAAGGCGTATTAAACAAAAATATTAAGTCGCAAAAATCAATACATTTTGTGCTTGGCAGCGATTATAATTTTAAGATGTGGGACAGACCGTTTAAACTTGTAACCGAAGCATATTATAAAATTCTGAAAGATTTAGTTACCTATAATGTAGATAATGTAAGAATTTTATATTCAGGTAAAAACGATGCTGACGGTTATGCCGCAGGAATTGATTTAAAAATAAATGGTGAATTTGTTCCGGGGGTAGATTCGTGGTTTAGCCTGTCGGTAATGCGAACACAAGAAAAACTGTGGGACGACCGACGAATAATAAAAGACGAAGATGGTAATCCGCACGAAATACACGTGGGTTATATGCCGCGTCCATCAGACCAAAGGGTGAATTTGGGAATATTTTTTCAAGACTATTTTCCGGGAAACCCCGATTACAAAATGCATATGCAAATTAATTTCGGCACGGGATTACCTTTTAATGCACCAAATACCATTTGGCGTAGCGACGATGTGCGTATGAAATCGTATCAAAGAGTTGACCTTGGTTTTTCGAAGGTTATTAAACGTGCCGGCAAAGAGTATCCCAAAGGACATTTTTTGCATTATATATCCGATGCGTGGATAAGTGCCGAAGTATTTAATCTGTTAGACCGCGACAATACAATATCATACGAATGGGTAACCGACTATCAAGGACGACAATACGGTGTGGAAAACAGCCTTACGGGACGAAGAATTAATGTTAAATTGATAGTTCATTTTTAACTTAAAATAAAAAAGCAATATGCAGTTTTTATATCCTAAATTTTTATGGGCACTTTTAACACTTGTAATTCCCGTAATAATTCATCTGTTTAATTTCAGAAAATATAAAACGGTATATTTCAGTAATGTGGCTTTTCTTCAAAACATTAAAAAAGATACTAAATC
>CAYRJP010000221.1:2787-4391 GCA_964424425.1 uncultured Bacteroidales bacterium
TTTTTACCTGTTAATCAGCGTTTTGTATCTTCCGACAGGTTGATAGAACAGGTGTCACAAATTAAAAGTTCGCATATTGTAAGAACTCAAAATGAAATAATAGACAAGTTTACAACTATGTTGCCGCAAACCGATTCAAACTCGGTTCAAAATGTATTTATACTGTCCGATTTTCAAAAAAATACCGCTGTTCACAGAAATATTAATACAAATAAAAGTATTAATATATTTGCCGTTTTATTTAAAAATCAAACTCAAAACAATATTTATATCGATTCGGTTTGGTTTGAAACTCCCGGACATTACAAAGGGAAACAAGAAAAATTGTTTGTTAATATAAAAAATGTTTCGGCAAAGGCATTTGTGGAAATACCGTTGCAACTATATTTAAACGATACGCTTAAAACATCGGTTGTATTTAATATTGATGCAAAAACTTCGAAAAAAATAAATATTCCGTTTACAATTCAACAGGCGGGGTTGTTTAAAGGGCTTGTTAAAATAACCGATTATCCCATAACTTTCGATAATAATTTGTATTTTAATTTTACTGTCGAAGACAAAAAAAATGTATTGGTTGTAACCGATAAAAACTCAAAAAACTACTTTGAAGCACTGTTCAATAACGATAATAATGTAAGTGTTAAAGTGATAGATATTAATAGACTTAAATACAATGATATACAAAAATATCAAGTAGCAATTTTAAACGAAATAAGTGATGTTTCAACAGGGTTAATATCTGAAATTATCAACTTTTCAAAATCGGGCGGAACAGTGGTTTTTATTCCCGATTCGGCAGGAAATATAACATCTTACAACTCTTTTTTGAATCAAATAAATGTAAAAATTAACAATATTATTACTCAAAAAGGAAGTTTTTCAAATATTGATTTTAACAATAATTTATTTAAACAGGTATTTAAAACCGATTTAAAAGATGTTAAAATGCCCGAATATTCCGCATTTTTTCCGCTTACGCTAAATAATAAAACGGTAAGCAACACAATTATTCGCACAGAATCGGGCAATCCGCTGTTTGTGGAAATAAAAAACGGAAAAGGAAAAATATTTATATCCGCTTTGCCTGTTGATACTAAAATTTCCGACTTTGCAATACATCCGTTGTTTGTTCCGTTGTTTTACAATATAGCACTCTATTCAACATCTTCCGATAATCTATATTACAGAATAAAACCCGGATTGTATTCTACCGTTGCATTGCAAATAAGCAATAATAAAACCGTTGAGATAGAAGAAATTACAACAAAAAAGCGATTTAAACCCAAGCATCACACAACTTTACGTAATATTACCGTTTATCCCGATATTAATACTCTGAATGCGGGATATTATGCCGTATATTCGGGCGAAAGCCTGCAAAATTACATTTCATATAATTATGATATTGCAGAATCGAATATTGAATATCTGACAAAATCGGAGATAGAGAAAATTTATAATAATTACGGTGTTAAAAACATTTCGATACTAAAAGCCGACAATAAAAATATTGAAAAAAACATAAGCGAACAAAGCAATGGCAAGTCGCTGACTATGTTGTTTTTATGGTTAACATTACTGATGCTTGTTTTGGAGATATT
>CAYRJP010000222.1:0-2525 GCA_964424425.1 uncultured Bacteroidales bacterium
TTTATAGCGGAATAGTATGATGAGTTGAAAGTTAAAAGTTTATAAAGTTGAAAGTTACAGCGGAGGCTGAGTTTATCGAAGCCGATACTTGCAACGAAGAACGGTGTTAACTAGCAAAAGTCACTTCGACAAGCTCTCCGAAAGTAATCGGAGTAAACAAGTGACCGGTTCTTTGTGGCAATAAATTAGTAAAAATTAGTGGAATTTGTGGATAAGAAACCTTTGCGACTTAGCGTCTTAGCGGTGAAAACCTTAATTTTTTTAATTTCTTAATGTTTTAAAATTGCTGAGCAAAGCGAAGCATAACTTAAATGTTCTTAATTTTCTTATATGGTTCAAAAGAATAAGCGTAGCGAATAAATTAGTTAAAAGTTTATAAAGTTGAAAGTAAGTGTCTAGCTTCTAGTACTCTATCTTACTGATACCGTTGCTTTTTTTAATTACTTGTATTTGTGTGGGAATACGCTCTTTAAGATTTTCAACGTGAGATATTATTCCTATCATTTTTCCTTGTGATTGTAGTGTTTCAAGTGTTGAAATAACAGTTTCAAGCATATTATTGTCAAGTGTGCCGAACCCCTCGTCTATAAACAGCGAGTCGATGCTTACATTTTTGCTTGCTAAATCGGAAAGTCCCAAAGCCAACGACAGACTGATAAGAAACTTTTCGCCGCCGCTTGTGGTATCAACAGGACGAGCACGGTCAGTTTGATAATGGTCAATAAGCATAAAGTTCAGTTCTTCATCTTTTTTGTATTTCTCATTCATTTTCAACGAATAACGATTATTCAGCTTTTGCAGATGAATATTGGCAATATCTATTAAATTACTAAGCGTAAGTCGCTGAACATAAGTATTAAATGCATCTTTTGAACCACCAAGTAAATCGTAAAGTTGTTTCCATTTGTTTACTTCTTTTTCTTGTTTAGATATTTCATTGTAAACATCTTTGTTTCTGCTTTTTATACGTTCATTATTTTCAAATATATTGTTGATAGCTCCTCTCCTGTCGGCTTTTTCTTTTATTTGTGAGTTTAGTTCCTGCTTTTCTGTTTCGGCATCTTCTTTGCTTTTTTCAAAATTCTTTGCTTTTTCCAGATTTGCAAAATCGCTTTCAAGTTTTTCGGTAAGTGCTTTTATTTCAGATGTTTCTCTATCAATTTGCAACTTAATATTTTCAATTAATTTTTTTTCATAGTCTTGTAAAAGAGCATTTTCAATTTCAATTAAAGAGTTAAAAGCTGAATTTTCGATTTTTTTATTTAGCGATAGCTGAATTACAGACAATTGCTTTGTTAATGCTGTTGTGTTGTTTATTAATGTTTCAAATTTTGTGTTTAGGTTCGATTTTTCGGTAATTGTGGTTTGTAAGGTTTTTTGAATGGTTTCAAGACTATTTTTTGCTGTATCAACGGTATCTTGCAGCTCTTTGCGTTTTTGTTGAGTGGTGACATTAAGAGGTAATAAAGCAGCTCTCTCTTTTGTGACAGACTCTATTTCAGTGGAAATATTATTTATTTCGGTTTCGGTTTCCGATTTTAGTTGTTCTTTTTCAGTCAGTTGTTCCGAATAGTTTGATATTTTGATATTTAGTTCAGATATTTCCTTTTCGATTTTAGTTTTATTGTCGGAATAATTGCGGTATTTCTCTATTGCCGTTTCAATACTTTCAATGAAACCGTCAATTTTATCAATTTCGGGAATTTGGGTGTTATATTGTGATAAAATAGCGATTAATCTGTTTTTAATTCCGTTTATTTCTGCATTTTTTTCTTTTATAGCTTTACTGTTTTCAGATATTGAGTTGGTAATGTTTTGTTTGTTTTCGGTTAGTGCGGCAATCTTTTTTTCTTTTTCCGATATTTTTTCGGTAATATTTTTAATTTCTACATCTATATTATCTTTTAGTTTTTGTAATTTTTGAGTTTCATTTATTCTTATTGATAAATTATTTATATCATTAATAATCCGGTTAATACCTTCGATTACTTTATCTTTTTCTTCAAAAGAGAGTTTAATATTAAGTTCTTTTGCTTTTTGTTGATGATTGTTTAAAATTGTATCAATATTTTGAATTGCTGAGTTAATATTTAGTAATTCAGTATCTGTTTTTGTTGCTTCTATCTCTTTATTCTTAAGTCTTTCGGCTATTTGATTACATAAATTTTTTTGTTTTTCGGCATTTAGTTTTGCTTTTGACAATTGCGGTTCGGTATAGTTTTCAATATACGGATGTTCATGAGAACCGCAGAGTGGACAGGCTTCTCCTTTTTTTAGTTTCTTTCTTTCTTCTTCGTAATTTTTAATTTTCAATTCAAGTTCCAATACTTTTTCAAGAGCAGCAAGTGTTTTTTCTGCTTCTTCTTTTCTTGTTCTCAGTAATTTAATATCGTCCGATATTTTATTTAAATTATCATAAAAGTTTTCTTTACTTTTTATAAGCTCTTCTTTTTCAATTGATTTTTCATTATATTCTTTGGCTAACCTTATAAATTCTTCGTAATTTTTTTGTTTTTCGGATAATT
>CAYRJP010000222.1:2625-4382 GCA_964424425.1 uncultured Bacteroidales bacterium
TATTCTTTGGCTAACCTTATAAATTCTTCGTAATTTTTTTGTTTTTCGGATAATTTATCTTTTTGTTGCAATAATTCTGATAAATCATTGTTTTTTAACTCATTAACAATATTTATTAGTTCATCGTTTTTTTGTGACAGCAGAGTTTTATCGGCATTAATATCAGATGTAAATTTTTCTATTTCGGTTTTGATATTTGCAAATTGAAGACTTTCCGTATCTGTTTTTTCGTTTAGTTTTTTTAATTCGTTACTGCTTGTTTTATAAATGGTTAAATTAGTTTTAAGGTCGCTGAAAGATTTTTCAACAATCGGAACTTTTTTGTTTCTATCAAGATAATCAATTACTTTATTTAAGTTTATCTTATTGTTTTCCAAGATGTTAGTTAAATCAGAGATATTGTTACGAATATTATTAACTTCGTTGGTTTCCTTTTGCTGTTTAATGCTTAAATTGCTTAAAGTTTCTTTTTTCAGATTTATATTTGTATCAATATTTGTTACTTTTTCGAGTATTGTCAACCATTTTTTAAAATTATCTTCCGTTTTAATAAAATTATCATTGGCTACTTGTTGTTTTTGAGTTTGTTCAGCTATTTTTTTTGTTATTTCTTCAATATCTTTTTTTAATGATTCAATATTTTCTTTATTTGTAACTATCTCTTTTTCAAGTCGTTTAATTTCGACAATATCTTGTTTAAACGGTTCAGCCTTTTGATGTAAGGTAAGAGTTTCAATTTTCGATTTATTTTTGTCAATTTTATTTTGAAGAAGTTCTTTCTTTAATAAAAGTTCTTTTTTTTGTTCTGTTAATTCGCTGTATTTTTTATACCAAGCTGTAATTTTTTCAATATCGGCAAGTTTTTTTTCAAATATAATAATCTCATTCTCAATTAATTTAAGTTCTTTATTTAATTCTTTACTTTGTTCTTCCGACAATAAATCAATATCATTTATTTTGGCTTTTAAATCGTTAAGTTTTTGTTTTTCTTCGCCAAGTCGTTGTAAAATAACTTCGCCAATTCTTTTGTATATTTCTTCACCTGTTATCTGTTCGAGCAGCCTGCCTTTTTCCTTTGGTGGTGCTGAAAGAAAAGCGGCAAATTCACCCTGAGCAAGCATTACCGAACGCAAAAACTGTTCATAATTAAGTCCGGTAATCTCCTCTATTTTATTTTTTATATCGGTCTTCTTTTCGGCAATTATTCGTCTATCGGTAAAGTTTTTCAATCTTACAGTTTCTTGACTGTTTTTTAAGGGTTTACCGTTAGCCGATTTAATACGCATTTCCCAAAATGCTTCGTAAACTTTTTTATTATTTTCAAAAACAACCGAACACATTGCTCCGCTTGCTCCAAAGCTGATTATATCTTCGAGTCCTGCTTTTATGTTTGATTTGTTAAAACGCGGCACTCTGTTATAAAGAGCTATTGTTACGGCATCGAGTATTGTTGTTTTTCCTGCTCCGGTAGAGCCTGTTATAACAAACAAACCTGTATTTTTAAAATTATCAGCCTCAAAATCAATAACAATCGGCTTGTCAGCTTTCAGTGAGTTTATATTTTGTAATGTTATTTTTAATATTCTCATTGTTAGTTGAAAATTAATAAAGTTATTTATTTAACCATTAAATATTTTATTCGCTACGCTCATTTTTTTTGAACCATATAAGGCATTTAAGAACATATAAGTGTTTCGCTGTGCTCAATTATTCTTTAACATTAAGAAATTCAGATAATTAAGATTTATACCACAAAG
>CAYRJP010000223.1:0-2266 GCA_964424425.1 uncultured Bacteroidales bacterium
ACAATAATTCTTGAATCATAACGATTAAAATAAAAACGATAAAACCACATATCAGATTCATTTAAAGAAATATTTCTGCTTTTTTTATGAGATGGCTTTTTTGTATTGGTGTTTTGATTTTTTGATTTTTCTTCTTTAATAAAAATTGCAAATGAATATAATATCGGGAAAAGAATCAATAAAATAATAAATCCGATATATGCGTATGTTTTAAAACCGGCAGAAGGAATAATTATCAATATTGTTAATAAAATTCCGGAAAAAAACCATAACCTGCCTGTAATAAAGTGTGTTTTTTTCCAATTCGATTCACTTTCAAGTGCCCATGGTGTTCTTATTCCAATAAAATAATTTGGCCTTATATTGCTCATGTAATTTCCTATTAGCGAAATCAAGAGAGTAAACATAATGAAAAAGAGAGATGTATTTAATTCTCCTTTTTGAACAGAAGATATAATGATAAAACAAATAGTTGAAAAAAACAGGGTTAAAATAAAACGAAGTTTTACAAATGTATTGTTAAAAACAAGAAAGTTCTTTTTTGGGTCTATTTTAGGAATAAACATTAATAATAAATATGTGCCAACCGATAAGAACAGTATAGTTAAGGCAATATCAGATTTATTACCGTAGTTGTTTGGATTTCCATAAGCATCAAAATGAATGGGAATTTCGGCAGGTAAAAAATTCCATATGTAGAAAAAATATAATAATGGAGCTATTACAATACTTCCAATTAATAATTCTTTAAATATTTTTGTTGTTTTCATTTTTTTTAGAATTAGAGTTAAATTTTAAAAACCATTTTACAATATCATCAATAACAGTAGCATTTAAGGAGTAATAAATAAATTGCCCTTTTTTAATGTCAACAACTAAATTAGCTTGTTTTAAGAGAGAAAGATGATGTGATATGCTGGGTTTTGTCATTTCAAATTTATCGGCAATATCACCGGCTGTCATGTCAGATTCTCTGAGCATCTCCAAAATATCTCTCCGTGTTTTGTCATTTAATGCTTTAAATAATGAATTCATAATATTTAAATATTTAGACAAATATCTAAATATTAATTTAAAATACCAAAAGATTTTATTTAATAATTTTGGATGAGCATATTTTACTCTATTTTTCAGAATCGGAGAGACATCAAAATTTATTTATGTGCGATTTATTAAGGTTTAAATAATAAAATATCATTTTTTTATCATTGCTATTTTAAAAAGATTGACAATAAATAAAATTAGTAGTAAACTGAAAATGTGGTATTTCAAAATTCCATACTACGCATAGCTCAATCGAAAAATTAAAGATTTACATTAGTAATATTTTTCAGCATTTCTAAATCTTTTTTAAAAAATTCCTCGGCTTTTTTTCGTTCTTCACTGCTTAATGGTTTATAATCAGAACTCTTTCTGTTGATGTTATGAATTTTATCAACAATATTACTGTGGATAATTTTTTTCTTTAACGATTCAGGGAAAACATTTCTGATAAATTTTCTTACCGGATTATCTCTATTAAGTAAAAACTGCTCAAATATTTTTGATTTGGGAACAGCGTTTGCATTATGTTTTTTTGTATTGTCAACATTATTAAACTCTTGTATATCAATACTTAAAAAATTTGATAATCGTTTTTTAAGTTCTTCAATATCGTTTTTAATTAAATCAAAAGGAAGAAACAAAAAGTTTTTTTTATCAAAAATCTTTAACCATTCCGACAGATGCAAATAATAAAGACTGCAATAAAAATGCCCAAGATTATTCAGTTGCACAATATTTTCTTCTTTTTCTATATTTTCTTCTTTTTTTATAGAATGTATAAACAATTGATATTCTTTATGATAACCGTAGTTAATTGAATAATTATAAGAAGAATATGCTCTGTCAACGGGATTTCGGAGCATTACTATTATTTTTATATCGGGATTGTAATCTTTTATTTTTTGTATTGCTTTGTGAGCAGGCAATAAATAAGTATCAGCCGAAGCAATAATTTTTTTGTCGGCATGACAAGGAAAAAATGAATGATAATATTTTTCTCCTCTTGCAAATAAATCATCTATCGAAAAGTAATGAACCTCTTTTATTTTTGAAAAACACACCTGAGAATGATTTTCCAATATTTTACTAAGTGTTGTGGTTCCTGAGCGTCCTGCTCCTATTATCAATATATTTACCCGCATCAGCTATAATTTTTGTGCAATTTATGTAAAAAAGAGTGTAGTTACAAAACTCTGTTTTTTTATTAATTTCCAATTTTTAA
>CAYRJP010000223.1:2366-4375 GCA_964424425.1 uncultured Bacteroidales bacterium
TATTTTTAGTTTTATTGCTTAATCATGTTTGGATGATTGTAATAAATAAATTAGGTTTGTAATAAACAAAGATGATATGAATTTTAGTGATATAATAGGTCAAAACGAAATAAAAAATTTACTGATAAATTCGGTAAAACAAAACCGCATAAGTCATGCTCAACTGTTTTTGGGCGAAGAAGGATACGGTAGTTTGCCATTGGCTTTGGCTTACGCAAAATATATTATGTGCACAAACCGAAAAGAAAATGACAGTTGCGGAGAATGTGCATCGTGCAAAAAAATAGAGAAATATCAACATCCCGATTTGCATTTTGTTTTTCCTGTGGTAACACCAAAAAATAAAAGTATTCCTGTCAGCGATACTTTTATTAAAGAGTGGAGAGAGTTTTTAACCGATAATCCTTACGGAACATATAACGATTGGCTTAATGCTCTTGATTCTGAAAATGCTCAAGCTATAATTCGCGTTGACGAAGGAAAAGAGATAATAAAAAAACTCAGTCTTAAATCGTATGAGTCGGCGTATAAAATTATGATTATTTGGTTTCCCGAAAAAATGAACCAACAGACAGCAAATAAGCTGCTTAAACTTATTGAAGAGCCTCCCGAAAAAACCCTTTTCTTTTTGGTTTCACAAAACTCTCAACAAATTATTTCAACAATATTATCACGAACACAACTTGTTAAAATCAAAAGAATATCGGAAGAAGAGTTATTTAAAGGACTTATAGAAAAACATCAATTATCCGAAGATAAAGCCCGACAAATAAGTAGATTAAGTGAAGGTAATTATACTAATGCAAAAGAATATATAGAGTCGTCGGTTGATGCGGAACAAAATTTTGAATATTTTGTAAATATGATGCGATTGAGCTATTCGGGTAAGTTGATAGAAATAATTAAATGGGTTGACGAAATTGCAAAAGCAGGACGTGAAAAACAGAAAGCATTTTTGGCTTACGGTTTGCGAATGGTTCGCGAAAATTTAATGCTTAATCAAAAACAGCCTGAAATATCAAGACTAATGGATAAAGAATTGGCTTTTGCCGAAAAATTTTCCGCATTTATTCGATTTGAAAATTCACCGTATATTACCGGTGAATTAAATACTGCTTTTATGCATATCTCACGAAATGCAAATGCAAAAGTTGTTTTTCTAGACCTTTGCATTAAACTCAATAAATATCTAAGAATGTAACCTGATTAAAAAACTTTCTTTTTAGGAATAGTGGCAATAAAGTCTTTTAAATAATAAGGTTCAAAATAAGCCGTATCTTTAAACTCTTTTTTATCAAACAGTTGCTTAGCAAGTTGTGCCGTATATTTTGCCGACGGGTAAATGTCATTAATAAAAACAGCATTATTGTGAGTAATTATACCTTTACATTTTTCGGCTCCGTTTCCGGAAAATGCAATTTTGTATTCAGTTAACTCTTTTGAATATGAATTTTCATCAATAATTTCGGCTATAGTTTCCCGTTTTATTGAAATATCATAATTAAAAAGTGAAGAATACACTTCCATTCTGCGAGCATCAATCATAGGGCAAAAAACAATATTATCACCGGTATCTGTTTTTTCCTTTGTCATAACAGCCATTGCTTGCAATGTGTTAACAGCAATCAGCGGAATATTTTTAGCATAACAAATACCTTTTGCTACCGAAACACCGATTCGTAAACCTGTGTAAGAACCGGGTCCTTCACTTACACTTACTGCTTGCAATTTATCTGCATCAATATTGTTTTCTGAAAGTAGTTCTTCAATAAAAACAGTAAGTAACGAAGCATGCGATTTATCGTCAAAACTTTCTTTTAAACCAATTATCTTATCTCCGTCGGAAAGTGAAGCCGAACATACGCTTGTTGATGTTTCAATATTTAGTATCAAAGCCATTAAACTGTTTATATAAATTTAAAAAGGCAAAATTATATTTTTTAACCGTAAAAAGAGATAAATAAATTAAAAGTTTATAAATCAAATAAATTTGTATCTGTTTTATTTAA
>CAYRJP010000224.1:0-4369 GCA_964424425.1 uncultured Bacteroidales bacterium
CAAAGGCTTTTTATCAAACTGAATTGAAAGATTTGATACTGTAATCATAATATTAAAAAATTTTAGCGTGCAAATGTAGTAAAAAAATTAATTACTTAATGATACAATGATATAATTATACAATGATATAATACTGTTGACTGCAAGCTAGTTGCACGAAAATTATAAACTGGAAAAATTAAGGTGTTTTTTTCTCAATTCTAAAATTTTATCTTTATGATAAGAATAATTTTATTGAATTAGATAATTAATTTAGAATGCGTGATTTAATTGTTAATGAAGAGTATATAAAAAATCAAATATTTACTATTAGAGGAAAACAAGTAATGCTTGATAGTGATTTAGCAAAATTGTATGAAGTATCAACAAGTCGCTTAAATGAACAAGTAAAACGTAATACTGAACGATTTCCCGAAGATTTTATGTTTAGATTAACTAATAAGGAATGGGAAGTTTTGAAATCGCAGAATGCGACATCAAGCTGGGGCGGAAGAAGAAAATTACCTAATGTATTTACTGAACAAGGTATCTCTACCTTGTCAGGCGTATTAAATAGTAAAACTGCAATTCAAGTAAATATTGCAATAATGCGTGCATTTGTAGGAATGAGAAAATTTTTGACAGCAAATGCAAATTTATTTCAACGTCTTGATAGATTAGAGTTTAAACAACTTAAAACAGACAATAAAATTGAAAAAATAATTAATGCTCTTGAAAATAATGTACTTAAACCTAAACAAGGGATTTTTTTTGACGGACAAATATTTGATGCTTATAAATTTGTAACAGAATTAATTAAGGGAGCAAAAAAATCAGTCGTGTTGATTGACAATTACATAGATGAAACAATTTTAACATTATTTAGTAAGAATCAAGAAATAGATGTAAAAATATATACAAAAAATATTACCAAACAACTTAAATTAGATTTGAATAAATATAATGCTCAATATAAATCAGTTGAAATAAAGGAATTTAATAAAACACACGATAGATTTTTAATAATAGATAACAAAGAAATATATCATTTTGGAGCAAGTTTAAAAGATTTAGGGAAAAAATGGTTTGCTTTCTCAAAATTTAATATGAAAGCAATAGAAATATTGGGAAAATTGGAATAAAAATAAATACCGGCATACAATAATGAGCTTAAAGCTTATAAAGTTGAAAGTTATTCAATGATATAATGTATATAATTTATAAACTTTTTCTTTTCAATGCTCCAAACAACACCTCAACAGGATGCAATGCATCACGCTCTGTTCCGTCTTTTATTTGATGTCGGCAACTTGTTCCCGGAGCTGCAATTACAGTCTCACTTTCGGCTTGCCTTACGGCAGGAAACAAAACCATTTCGCCGATTTTCATTGATAAATCGTAATGCTCCTTTTCGTAACCGAAACTACCTGCCATACCACAACATCCCGAAGGTATTTCGCTTACCGAATAGTTTTCGGGTATCGACAGCATTTTTTTTGTAGGTATGGTAGATGCCACAGCCTTTTGCTGACAATGCCCGTGCAGTAATATTTTTTTATCATCGCTGTGAAACATTGCCGAAGTAATATTCCCTTTATCAAATTCAGATGCAATAAACTCGTCAATCATCAAGCAATTTTCTGCCAACTGCTTAGCCGTATTTTTTAAATCTTTCCCAACCAAGTCGGGATATTCATCTCTGAAAGTAAGTATTGCCGACGGCTCAATACCAACCAATTGCTTATCGGCAGATACAATATCTTTAAACAAACTTACATTCTTAATTGCAATCTTTTTTGCTTTACGCAACATTCCCTTCGAAAGATATGTCCTTCCGCTTTCGGCATTTTTAACCGCATTCACTTTATAGCCCAACTTTGTTAATAGTCGAATAGCTGTAACCCCGATATGCGTATCGTTGTAATTTGTAAACTCATCTATAAATAAAATAACCTCTTTTTTAAAATTATCGGGATTTTGCAACCCTTTTTTTATATGCTTACGCAAAGTAGTTTTTTGCAATAAAGGTATTGAACGCTCGGGGGCAAATCCCAAAATATTTTTAATTACCGATGAAGTAAAGCCGTTTTTCATAAAAAAGTTAGTCACCTGCGGCATCAATGCTCCCAATGAATTTATTTTACTGATATTTGCTATTGCTCTTGTCCTTAACGAGATGCCGTTACTATCGTACCAATGTTGTAAAAACTCAGCTTTAAGTTTAGCCACATCAACACTGCTGGGACATTCCGATTTACACGCCTTGCACGAAAGACATAAATCAAGAGCTTCGTATATCTCTCTGTGGTTAAACGGATTACCGTTGTTTTTTAAGTATAAAAATTCACGTAAAACATTGGCTCGTCCGCGGGTAACATTCTTTTCGTCGCGTGTAGCCATATAGCTGGGACACATTGTTCCGCCTGCTTCGGGCAGTTTTCTGCAATCGGCAGAGCCGCTGCAATTTTCAACTGCTGAAATAATCCCTCCCTTATCGGAAAAATCAAAAATAGTTTCTATTTGCGGAATATTGCCTTGCTTGTATCGTAAAAATGCATCCATAGGCGGAGTATCAATAATTTTACCCGGATTAAAAATATTATCGGCATCCCACGTTTTTTTCAAATCTTTGAGCAAAGAGTAAACTTTGTCACCAAACATAAATGGAATAAACTCACCGCGTAACCTGCCGTCACCGTGTTCACCGCTCAACGAACCACGATATTTTTTTACCAAACGGGCAATATCCCAAGCAATACCTCTGAATTTTTCAATATCTTCTTTTTTCTTCAAATTCAATCGCGGGCGCAAGTGAATTTCGCCTGTTCCCGCGTGTGCATAATACACACAATCTTCGCCGTATGAATTCATTATTGCGGCAAACTCTTCAATATATTCGGGCAAAAAGTCGGGATGAACGGCTGTGTCTTCAACAACTGTTACCGATTTTTTGTCGTCAGCTATATTTGCCAATACTCCAAGCCCCGCTTTACGCAAATTCCAAGCCTTTTTTATATCGTCGCCGTAAAGAACAGGAAAATGATAACCCAACTCTGCTTTTTGCATTTCGCCAATCATTGCCTGCGATTTGCTTTCGATATCAGCAATACTGTTTTCGGCAAACTCTATCATCAATATTGCAGCAGGATTTCCATCGATAAAAAAACTGTTACGCCTCTGCTCAATATTTCCAAGTGCTGCATTAAGAATAGTATCATCCATAAGTTCAACAGCAGTCACACCGTATTTTAATGCTATAATATTTGCTTTAAGAGCATTTTTTACGGAAGTAAAATGAGCACACACCAAGCCTCTGTTTTCGGGAGGAGCGTCCACAAGGTTGAGCTTTATTTCGGTTATAAACATTAAAGTTCCTTCTGAACCTGCAATCAGTTTTGCAAAATTAAACGGTTTGCCGTTTTGAATAAACGGGTCGGTATCAGCAAGTAAATCAAGAGCATAACCGTTATTGCGACGCGTAAGACGCGGTTCGGGGTAGTTTTCTGCAATGCGACTTCTATTATCTTTATCAGATAAAATATCTCTTATGTTACGATAAATACTCCCTTCAAGAGTTTTAAGCTCACACTTTCGTGAAAATTCATTTTTATTAAGTGGCTTAAAAGTAACAAATGAGCCATCGCTTAAAAAGCCCGATACTTCAAGCACATGCTCGCGAGTAGTGCCGTATTTTACGGCATGCAAGCCACAAGCATTATTACCAACCATGCCGCCAATCATACAGCGATTTGCCGTGCTTGTTTCGGGTCCGAAAAAAAGATTATCCGCTTTTAGTTTGCGATTTAAATTGTCAAGAATTACTCCCGGCTCAACAATTACATATTTTTCATCTCTGTTTATTTCAATAATCCGTGTAAGATACTTTGAAATATCAACAACAATACCGCTGCCAACCACCTGCCCTGCCAGCGAAGTGCCTGCTGCACGCGGAATAAGCGGTAGTTTATGCTTTGCCGCATATTCTATTATTTTTTGAATATCATTTTTTGATTTCGGAATTACAACAGCCTGTGGTTCTTCGTAATACACCGATGCATCGGTAGCATAACGTATTTTTGATGCTCTGTCGATTAAAACTTCACCGTGAATCAGATTTTTAATATTATTATAATGTTGTTGAAAATTCATAACCTTGCTTTTACAAATAATCGCAAAAGTAAAGTATTTTTTATCTTAACTAAAAGCTAATAGGAAAATTATTGATTTACATCTGTAAAACTTTAAGCAAGACAGGTCTTCCATTGAGAGCCTGTCCCAAAGAAGTATCCTGTATTTATTACGGAACAATGGGTGATTTAAAGTTAATTTTTGAATAATCTATTCACCCCTATAATCTCCTAAAGGGGATACCTTCTTCGATTGTAGTATT
>CAYRJP010000225.1:0-4366 GCA_964424425.1 uncultured Bacteroidales bacterium
CTTTAAATACCGGTAACGACACAAAAAACGATGTTCCGTTGTTTTCAATTGATTCATACCGTATTTTGCCGTTTAATTCTTCAATAATATTTTTTACAATGGCAAGTCCTAAGCCTGTTCCGCTGCTTTTGGTTGTAAAATTGGGCTGAAACAGTTTATCTTTCATTTCGGCAGGTATTCCCGTGCCGTTGTCTTTTATCTCTACTGTTACAAAATTGCTGTCTTTGGTAATATTTATCGAAACCATACCTTGTTTATCCGAAGGAATAGCTTGAACGGCATTTTTTATCAGATTATTAAAAACCTGCAACATTTTTTCGTTGTCGGCATTTACAAAAATATTGCGATTAGGGGCATTTACATTTATTTGAATATTTTCGTATTGTTTAAAAAGTTGAACGCTTCGGTTTATTCTTTCGGTAATATCAACTTTTTCAAATTTAACAACAGGCATACGGGCAAATTGCGAAAAAGCCGATGCTATTGCCGAAAGGCTGTCAATCTGTTCTATCAAAGTTTGTGTTGAGCGTTTAAATCTTTCATTAAAATCGGCATCGTTGTTGTTCCACGAACGGTCTAAAAGTTGGATGCTCAGTTTCATGGGCGTAAGCGGATTTTTTATTTCGTGGGCAATTTGTCGAGCCATTTCACGCCAAGCCGATTCACGTTCCGATTTGGCAAGCAATCGGGCACTTTTGTCAAGAGCTTCGAGCATTCGGTTGTATTCGGCAACAAGTTCTGCTATTTCGTCATCACTCTCATAATCAATATGTTCATTTTTTTTACTAAGGTCGATGCTGCTTATTCGCTGACTTACTATTTTCAGTGGTTCTACAATTTTATTCGAAATATAAACGGCAAGAGCAATGCTTAAAATCAACATCAAAGCATAAATATTTATCACGGCAACGGTAACTCCTAGTAATTCTTTTCGCAACACATCTTCTTTCGAAAAATACGGCAGGTTGAGATATGCCGTCAGTTCGTTGTTGTCGTTAATAAACGGCACATAAGCCGAATAATATTCAAGTTTGCCGATATGCTCTTTATGAACGATGCGTGCTTTTTTGTTTAGCACGAGTTCGCGATAAGCAACGGCATTTATCATTTTTCCCGTAAGGTTTCTTTCAAATATTTCCTTACGGGATGTGGCAGCCAAATTGCCGTTTATGTCGTATAAATTAATATCGGAATAAAATACATTCGATAATCTGACAAGCAGACTGTTTAAATAGGCGGGCGGAATATCATAAATATTGTTGTATTGTGCTATTTTATGTTCAAGTTCAATAAGCACCGATTGCACTTTTTCACCCAAAATATCAATTTGTTCTTCTTCAAACTGTTTGTGAGTATAAATAATTGCACCTCCGCCCACAAAAGCCAATGATACAAACAATATAAGCAGCATCGAAAAAACTATTTTGTTTTTAATGGTAAATTTAAATCGTATCAGATTTGTGAAGTTCTGACCGATAATCAGCAGTAATATTGTTTGCGAAAGCAAGAAAAAGAATATGTAGTTGAATGATATTATTATGTTAAAAAAACTTACTGTGGGAAAACTCACAATTACCGATGATCCCGACGGAGTGTTATACAGAAGATGGTCGTAGTTTTCCGATTGAAAAAACAGATATTCACTATTGCTTGTGCTGTAAACGCTTTTATCGAGAGCATACGGAAATTCTCCCGATTGTAGCACCAAACGGTTGTTTATGTATTTTGCATAGCTTAAATATTTATGTTTGCCGAATATCGACACGGGTTTGTCTATCAACAGCTCGGGGTAACCCAAAACTTCAAAATTGGGTTTCAGCATCAGGTCAAAAAACAGAGTAACAGGTTCTTTATTTTGCAGATACGATATTTTAACACGCATAAAATAATTCAGATTTCCGGTTGCATCTTTCAAATAAAACAGATTCTTTTTGTCGGTTGGCAATCCGTTTTTTTCTAATAAAGTATCGAAAAAGCCGTAACAATGTTCCCAAACGTTTTTTTCTTCATCGAGCAAAATACTGTCGCAACTGTTGCATACTGTAAGGTTAAAAAAATATCTGTCGAGATACCCCGTAAAATATTCTCCTTTTATATAGCGAAGCATACCGTCGTAATCGAGCCAGTCGTTGTTCAAATAATTTTTTATCAGAGTATCATTGTTAAGTTTGTCGATAATGTCGCTTAAAATAATTTCGGCAACAGGGTCTTGTTCTTTGGCTATATTTTTGGCTATTTGCTTACTCTCTTCAATGCGTTTGGTGAAATTTTGTTTTCGGATAAAGTATGTTGTGTAGATAGAGAAAAATACTATTAATGTTATGATATTTAAGAAGTTGGGCAGTTTATTGTATCTTACATTTGCCCAATAAGCAAGAATTATAAAAATAAATATTGCCGGTGCGATATAGACTTTTTTATTTAAAATAAATAATAAAACAACAAGTATAGTGCTTAGTATCAGAGATGTGACAACTGTTTTTTTTAAAGAAAAAATATCTTTTATGTAAATTATTGTTTTGTCTATTAAAAGCAGTAAACCCACATACAGCATAAGTAAAATAAAGTATCCTACAAAACTGAAAATGGAAAGATTGAGAATATCTATAGCTTCAAATTCAAAATTTGATTTTAGAATAAGAGCGGTAAATATTTTTTGCGAAATAATTCCGTATAAAACAAACAAAAACGTTGAAACGATTATTGAAGCAAATGCTTTGGTTTTATTTGCCGAAAGGCTTACCGTATCCGATTTTACCTTTACATAATAGATAAATATCAGGTAAGTAAACAGCATAACTGTTGTTAAAAGGTCGCCAAGCGAAGGAAATAAATATCCGTAGGCGAAATATTTCGGTTGAAAAACCGGAAGAGAATCGAAAAAAGCAGGAAATCGGAATATTTGCATTAAAATGCGAATGGTTAGTAAAATGCCTGCAAATAAAAGAAAGCGGATGTATGAAATGTTTTTATTTTGAAATTTATCGCGGAAAAACAGCAAAAGAAAAAACAGCGACATTAAGAATATAACCGATAGTATTCGGGCTTTTTTTACGCTGTTGTCGGAAGTGCGTTTTGCAATGGTAAACAGATAATTGCCTTCATTGTTGAAAATTGCGTAAGAGTTGGATGCAGAGCCTTGTTTCAGGTAAAAATTATTGTTTACTTTAAATGTTTTGTGAAAGCCGTTTTGCAAAAACGAGTTTTCGTAATGATAATCTTGCATAATACCCACAAGCCCCACTATTGTTATACTGTCGTTGCTTTTTGCACGAACTTCGGCGTAAAGATTTCCAAAATTTTGCAACTTGCCTTTTTTAATGCTGTTTTTGTTTTCGGGTATTATTATTGAGTTACTTGTCCAATATACAAGATTTGAATTGTAGTAAACAAGAAAAATTAAACCCTGCTCGTCGTATAAATAGTCAATAATTTCAGAGTTGTTGTTTACCCATTTTGCAAGTTTTCTATTTTTTGTATTAATAAAAAGGCTGTCAATTATTTCATCAGTTTTTTGCTCTTTATCGAACAATATATTTTCAAAAACCTGTTTGTTTACATTATCAACATCGGAAGTAATACCCGAATAATTGATAAAAACACCTGCAACGGCAAGTATTGCAAACAGTATCAGGTTTTTATATTTAATTAAAATATGTTTTGTTTCTTCCATATCTGACAGTTCGTTATTTTCAGCCGTAATGTATTAATTTCTTTATTTTCAATAGTTAATGCAAGAATTATTTGATATAGTTAGTTGTTTTTATTTATTAAATTCACTATCACTTTTATCATTGTTTCTTTTTCATCCGGCTTACTTACAGCTACCATTAAAGTTAAAGCAACCAAAGCATTATCTGCAATTCTTTTTCTTCCTGTTTCTGAAAATAATAATCCGTTATTTTCAAGAAAATACAGAAATAAAAATGCTGCAATCCTTTTATTTCCATCAGAAAAAGAATGGTTTTTTACAATAAAATAAAATAAGTTAGCGGCTTTTTCTTCTATACTTGGATATAAATCAACACCACCAAATGTTTGATAAATTGTTGCTATTGAACTTTTAAAAGAATCATCTTTTTCGTGTCCAAATAATTCACTGTTCCCATAAGTTTTCTTTACAAGTTCAATTTGTTTTATAGCTTCTTCATACGTCAGCTGATAAACTTCTTTTCCTGATGTATTTTCAATTTTTAATGTTTGATAATCATATTGGTCAAGAATTTCAAGAGCATATGAATAGTCAGAGATTATTTTTAACAAACCTTTGCTTTCATCATTGGTAAGTTTTTTATATTCTAAAGCATTTCCAAGTATTTTTATAGTTTCTTTTAATTCATTAAGTTGTTCGGCTTGTTTTTGTAAT
>CAYRJP010000226.1:0-4359 GCA_964424425.1 uncultured Bacteroidales bacterium
CTAAATGCCGTAAGTTCACTATTTCACAACTCCTACTGCATAAGTCGGGTTTAACCATAGATTATAGTATTAAAAAGATATTCCCCACGAATGATACTAATAACACAAATAAATATTATTATATAATCTTTCTTTTCTTAATGCCTTAATATTAGAAATTTATCACCATAGATTTATAATACTCACGAATAACTTTCTACTTTATAAATTTTCTGCTTTCAACTAATTATATAATTATCATACACCATCTTTATTCCTTCTTCCAGACTCACCTTCTCTTTCCAACCCAAACCGTTAAGTTTTGATACATCAAGTTGTTTTTTGTATGTTCCATCGGGTTTATCGGTATTCCAAACAATATTTCCGGCAAAACCTACTGTTTGCTTTACAATCTCTGCCAATTCTTTTATTGGCAAATCCTTTCCTGTACCTATATTGATATGTGTATTCCTAATCTCTTTTGTGTTTTTTGGGAAAGTATCTTTAAAATCAATGTTTTCAAGAAGATAGACACACGCACTTGCCAAATCATCTACATATAAAAATTCACGTAAAGGATTTCCTGTTCCCCACAACTCAATACTTACTTCACTACTGTTTTTTTCTATACCGTATTTCTTTAAAACAGCTAATATCTCACTATCGTTATTATTGCCTGATATACCTTCAATAGGGTTACTGTTCAAATCATCGCGAATTGCTTGCCAATCATCATTAATAAGGCATTTTCCCAAGTGCATCTTACGAATAAGAGCAGGCAATACATGTGATTTTTCAAGGTCGTAGTTATCATTTTTCCCGTAAAGGTTGGTAGGCATTACTGAGATAAAATTTGTGCCGTATTGTAAGTTATAACTCTCGCACATTTTTATTCCTGCAATTTTTGCAATAGCATAAGGCTCATTTGTATATTCCAACTCGTTGGTAAGCAGATACTCTTCTTTAAGTGGCTGTGGTGCATTTTTAGGATAAATACATGAACTGCCCAAAAATAACAGCTTTTTCACACCGTTCAGATACGACTGATGTATAATATTGTTTTGTATTGTCAGATTTTCGTATATAAACTGAGCACGATAAGTGTTATTTGCTACAATCCCCCCGACTTTAGCCGCTGCAAGAACAACATATTCGGGTTTTTCCGTTTCAAAAAACTCCTTAACTGCATTTTGATTGAGCAAATCAAGCTCATTACGAGTTCTTGTTACAATATTATTATATCCTTTTGCCAACAATTCTCGATGAATTGCCGAACCAACCATTCCGCGATGCCCCGCAATAAATATTTTTAAATCTTTTTTCATATTGATATTTATTTAATCCACAGATTTTTAAGATTTACACAGATTGTTTTATAAAATTATTCTCTTATATTTTAAACTTTCTGTCCCAAAATTTATAAGTAACCCTACTCGTTTATTTGTTGCTTTCAAATAGTTAAGTACTTGTGAAGTATGTATATTATTCATTTCTTTTAGAGCTTTTATTTCTACTATTATTTCATCTGTTTATAGTTTATTTTTCAATGGCCAGATGGAACCGCCTGATGAAAAATAATCATTGTCGTGTGTGTTAATAATTATTTTTATCATGCTTGTTTCATTAAAACATACAAAATCGCAATATATTTTTTGTCAGTTTATGCCCTAAAAAATTGATCTCTAAAGGCTCCTCTTTTTTGAATGGAATATCTTCTTTCTCAAAAATGATTGAAAGAGCTTCCTGATATACTGCCTCCAAGAACCCACTTCCAAGTTCAGAATGAACTTTCATAGCACATCCTATTATTTTATATGTTTCATTTTTAAACAAAAATGTATCATCGTATTCTTGTAACAAATTCATTATAAATCTGTGTTAATTAGTGAAATCTGTAGATGAAAGTTTTTACCTGTTTTTGAGTTTTTCGTAATCGGCTTTTACCATTATTTTCACCAAGTCTTTAAATTTGGTTTTAGGCTCCCAGCCCAAATCTTTTTTAGCTTTTGCATAATCTCCGATAAGCAAATCAACCTCTGTGGGTCTGAAGTAACGCGGATTAATCCCAACGACTTGCTTGCCCGAACTTTTCAACTTTCCAATCTCATTTACATCTTCGCCTTCCCAAACAACCTCTTCATTAAAATAAGCAAAGCACTCTTCAATAAATTCTCGTACTGTGTGGGTTTCATTTGTGGCAAGTACATAATCATCCGGTTTGTCAGCTTGCAAAATACGCCACATTCCATCCACATATTCGGGAGCATAGCCCCAGTCGCGTTTTGCATCAAGATTACCCAATTGTAATAATTCCTGTTGTCCAAGCATTATTTTAGCTACTGCAACACTTATCTTACGGGTAACAAATGTTTTACCTCGTCTTTCACTTTCGTGATTAAATAAAATACCGTTTGATGCAAATAAATTATATGCTTCACGATAATTTTTCACAATCCAAAAAGCATAAAGTTTTGCAGCGGCATAAGGACTACGCGGATAAAAAGGCGTTTTTTCGGTTTGAGGAATCTCCTGAACTTTTCCGTAAAGCTCCGATGTTGATGCCTGATAAAATTTTGTGTTGATGCCTGTCTCTTTTATAGCATCAAGAAACCGTAAAGTGCCGATACCGTCAACTTCAGCTGTATATTCGGGTACTTCAAACGATACCTGCACATGAGACTGAGCTCCAAGATTATAAATTTCATCGGGAGCAATTTTTTCAACTAATCTGTTTAAGTTGCTTGAATCTGTTAAATCTCCATAATGAAGAAAAAACTTTTTATTCAATAAATCCGCATTATTATACAAATGATCAACTCTGAAAGTATTAAAAGAACTGCTTCGCCTGATAATACCATGAACTTCGTATCCTTTTTTAATCAATAATTCAGCAAGATAAGATCCGTCTTGCCCTGTTATTCCGCTAATTAATGCTTTTTTCATTTATTTAATTTTTTTATTGTTTCTTTCAAATATTTTTAATTGTAAGTCAGTAAGATTTATTAAACCACGAATTATACTAAATAAATAGTTTTCAACTATTATTTTTCTTAACTTAACATTAAAATATTCCAACCACAGATTTATGGAATTAAAAGGATTTATTTTCTCACGAATAATTTTCTACTTTCAACTAATTGTATCATTTAAATTAGTTGTCATTGCGAGCGAAAAATGAGCGTAGCAATCTGTTTGCTAACAGATACTTTTCTCTAAGGTATTCTTACTATCGTTCGAAATAACTTAAATTTTATATATTAAGCTCAGATACAGCTTCGCCTCCTCAGTCCCATTTTCAGGGTGAGCAGGTAAGTATGCAAAATTACATTAATAATCATTAATCTGTAATGATTAAGAGTATAAAAAAGGGGATTTTTGATAAAAGGTTTGATATTAATGATTTTTGTTTTAGTGGTTCACAAATTTATTCTAAAATAGTGGTATCTCTTAAAATAACAAGTGCTAACAAAGTTAATAAAATAACCGTAACTATATTCTTATTACATCGTCTGCACTTATTTTAATTTTAACAACAAATCCTACATTATCCAAATTAATTATAAAACTACTTCTCCCTCGTTTCTCTACAAATTCACCTTCACACCCTCTCATCACACCTGAAATAATTCTCACTTTTTGCCCTTTTTCAAAACATTTTTCCATTATTTCAATTTGCATATTACCTTCAACAGCTTTTTTAAGAGCAGTTATCTGCGAATCGCGTATTTCAGCTGCTTTCCCCTCAAAAGAAACATAACGTACCACTCCACAAACCGACAAAACTTCGTAATATTCTTTTAAATCAACATTTACAAAAACATATGACGATATTAATGGTATTTCAATCTTTTTTTTACGATCACTCCATTGTCGTAAAGTTCTTATTAAAGGCAAATAAACAGTATATCCGCTTTTTGTAAGTTCTTCGGTAACTCTTTTTTCATGGCGTGGTTTTGTATATAAAGCGTACCAATATTTTTCTTTCATTTGACATTAATTTCCGCTAAAAATAGCATTTTTAAAACTAAACTCATATACTTTTTGCAAAATATTTATTTCTTGTAATTTTAATAAGACTACCCGTGAGTATCAGTTATTCATTTTTTTTGTTAAGGAGTCGTGATAACATCATATTTTACTGTGGTAAATTTGGGCAATAAAATTATGCAATCAGGTTAATAATTTTTGAACTAATATAATTTGCATTTAAAAATATTAGTAGTAGCTTTGTATTATACTAATTACTTTTACTATGGATTTAAACGCTCTTTTAACAGAAATAGGATTTAATAAACTCGAAGCCGATGTATATTTATATCTACTGACTCACAAACCCGCAACAGCATATAAAATAGGAAAAGAGATAAACAAACCTACCGC
>CAYRJP010000227.1:0-4352 GCA_964424425.1 uncultured Bacteroidales bacterium
TTTTACCTGTTTTTGCAAGATGACTTAAAAATAGAGCAATACCCACCAAAGCATCACGTCCCGAATGTAAAGCGGGATAAATTACGCCTCCGTTTCCTTCGCCGCCGATAATTGCATCGGTATTTTTCATTTGCGTAACAACATTTACCTCACCCACTGCCGCAGCGGTGTATGTCCCACCGTGTTTTTCGGTAACATCGCGTAAAGCTCTTGTCGATGATAGATTTGATACGGTGTTGCCGCCGTTTTCGTTTTGTAAAATATAATCGGCAACAGCCACAAGAGTATATTCCTCGCCAAACATTGAGCCGTCTTCATTAATTATGGCAAGGCGGTCAACATCGGGGTCAACCACAAAACCGGCATCGGCATTATGCTCAACCATAGCTTCGGATATTTGTGTAAGATTTTCGGGCAGCGGTTCGGGAGTGTGTGCAAAATTTCCTGTCGGCTCGGAATTCAAGCCGATAAATTCTTTTACGCCAAGAGCTTTTAACAACTCGGGAATTATTATTCCGCCAATTGAATTTATTGCATCAAAAACAACCTTAAAATTTGCTTTTTTTATGGCACCAACATCAACAAGTTTTAAATTTAAAATATGTTCAATATGTTTTTTATTGTAATCGGGAACATCGGTTACCGAACCTAAATTGTCAACATCGGCAAAATTAAAATCTTCCGTTTCGGCAAGTTTTAACACTTTTTCGCCTTGCTTGGCATCTAAAAATTCGCCTTTGTTATTAAGTAATTTTAAAGCATTCCACTGTTTGGGATTATGGCTTGCTGTAAGAATAAGTCCGCCGTCGGCATTGTAATCTGTTACCGCCATTTCGGTAGTGGGAGTAGTTGCAAGTCCGAGATTGATAACATCAAAACCTTGTCCTGTTAAGGTATTTATTACCAGTTGAGCAACCATTTGCCCCGATATGCGAGCGTCACGCCCGACAACTATTTTTAGTTTTTCTTTGCCGTTTGCATTTTGTTTTGCCCATTCTCCGTAGGCTGCCGTATATTTTACCACATCAACGGGGCTTAGTCCTTCACCCGGTTTTCCGCCTATTGTGCCGCGTATTCCTGATATTGATTTTATTAAAGTCATAGTATTTTAATAATTATTTAACGTACAAAGATAATTATTTTAAAATTATCCGGTTGAAAATTAATCATACTTTATAATTAACTTTTGTTTTATATTTTTGAGACTATCTGTCACAGTTTCGTTTGTAGTGAAGTACTGTTCTCTATTGTAAACTCGGCTTCGGCAGGCTCAGCCTCCAATGCAATATCAGCCACCAAATTTATTTCAGTATTATTACATTAAATAATTATATCATTGAACCATTATATATTTACTACAAAACATTTATTATTTCAAAAGTCAGGTATGCAGCATATAGTAAAATGAGTAAACCTCCGAAAAGGCGACTTGTTTTCCATTTTGTTAAAATAAACAGTAATGTTATCAATACAATAGAACCCATAAGAAAATAAAAAGCGGTATTAAGATTTCCGGAATCTACCGTTATTTGTCCGTTTGAGAAAATGTGTAACAGTAGCAGCGGCAACCCGAGACCTATAAGGATATCGAAAATATTGGAGCCTATGGCATTGTTAACAGCCATTCCGGTTCTGCCTTGTTTTGCAACAATAGCAGACGAAACAAGGTCGGGAACCGATGTGCCGAGAGCAACAACTGTTAAAGCTATCACTATTTCGGGTATTTTTAATATTACGGAAATATTTATGGCACTTGTAACCAATAACCAACTTAATATGCTTATTATGACTATTGATATAAAAAAAGTGAGATATAAATTTTTTACCTTATCAGGTATTAATTTACTGCTTGTATATATTACTTTTTTTAATGTTTTATCAATTTTATTTTCATCGGATTGACTGTCTTCGTTTATTTGTTCATGACCTTCATAAGAAGAAAATCGTTTTAAACCGTAAATTGCAAATATATAAGCACCATATCCAGCAACAAATATTGATGCTTCGATAATACTTATCGTGCCATCGATAAAAAACCATACTAAAAGAATTACCGAAATTGCATAAAACAATAAATCGCGGGCAAGTGGTTGCCAAATTAGTTTTGTATTACTTTTTATTATCATTGCCACACCTGTAATCACAAATAAATTGAACAGTGCCGACCCTACAATAGTGCCCACTCCGATAGCTGCATGATTACCCGCTTTTATTACCGATACTATTACCACTGCCAACTCAGGAGCACTTGAACCCGCAGCCATAAGAGTAGCACCCGAAATATCCGATGTCATTTTCAATCTATCCCCAATATTATCCAATGCGGGAATAAAATAATGTTCCGATACAAAATAGAGTAAATAAAACGATATAAATAGAGTGATAATATATAATAAAAGCATAACTCCGGTTTTGTGTTCAAAGGTAAGAATTTTCGATATTAAAAAACAATGTTGTATTTGTTCTCAAAAATCATAATATTTTATTTGTTCGTTTAAAAAAATAATGTTTATATTTGCACCGCTAAAAATGGTGGATGTAGTTCAGTTGGTTAGAACGCCGGATTGTGGTTCCGGAGGTCGTCGGTTCGAGCCCGATCTTCCACCCTTCTTAAAAAAAGTAACCGTTATTTAATGGTTACTTTTTTATTTTTGCTTATCTCTTATTTATTCATTTTATATTTTTAAAAAATAGTTAACTTTCGGCTTTTAAACTTTTTTATTTTGGAAAAATATAAAGAAATTTTAAAGCGAATAAACCGTATGCAAAACGGTGATGTATCCGACGGCATGAAGCGAATGGGTATAAACTATCGGATTAATTTCGGAGTATCGATACCCGAACTGTTGCAGTTGGCTCAAAATTACGATAGTGATAATAAATTGGCTTTTTATATGCTTAACAAGGAGATTCGCGAAACAAAGATTTTATCTTCGTTGTTGTTTGATATTGACAATTTGTCGGAAGACGAATTATGGCAGATAAGTCAAAAGATTGAATATTTTGAGCTTGTAGAACAATTCTCGAAAAATTTATTCTCAATGTCAAGTATTTTACCTAAAATACTTGACAAATTAATTGAAGGTAACAGTTGGCAAAAGGCAATTGCACTTTATTCGACATCGTGGAAAATAAAAAGAGAAAAAGAAGCGGCTAGTGATATTTTGACATGGTCAGGAAAACAAATTAATAATATTACAAATTGTAATTCTGAGATAGAGGCAAAAGGATATGTTTTTTTAATGCAAAATATAGCTGCAATTAATGATGAGTATAAAAATTTTACAATAGAAGCGGCAAAAAAGTTATTGCAAACAAAAAATAAAAAAGCAAAGCAAATAGCTGATGATTTTTTACTGTTATGGTCTGATTTTTGATGAAAGAAGCAAAGAAAAATTTAATAACACAAAAAAAAATATGATATGAAAACATCGAATCCGACATTAAATCAAAAAATAATAAGAGACTTTGCGTATCAAGGAACAGATACCGAAGTTATGACTATACAAGGTACTGTGAATAAAGTAGCAATTTTATTTTTGCTTACAATGTTTTCGGCTGTATTTACATGGAATAAGGTTTTTGCCGGAGTAAACGTAGGAGGTTGGGTAATGGCAGGAGCCATCGGAGGATTTATATTGGCACTTATTACCATGTTTAATAAAAAAAATGCAGCAATTTGGGCACCGTTGTATGCCGTATTCGAGGGGCTTTTCCTTGGCGGGATATCTGCAATGTTTGCACATATTTACGAAGGAATAGTGATGCGTGCCGTAATTTTAACTATGGGAGTGCTGTTTACTATGCTTTTTATGTATAAATCGCGAATGATAAAAGTTACTCAAAAGTTCAGAACAGGAGTAATGGCTGCTACAATGGGAATAGCAATAGCTTACTTTTTTACATTTATTTTAGGACTTTTTGGCATGAATATGTCATTTATGTATGGAGGCGGAACATTAGGAATTATTATAAGTTTGGTTATTGTGGGAGTTGCTGCTCTTAATTTGGTTCTTGATTTCGATTTTATCGAAAAAGGTTCACAAGCAGGGTTGCCTACATACTTTGAATGGTATGGAGCATTCGGTTTAATGGTAACTCTTATTTGGCTTTATCTTGAAATATTAAGATTATTGGCTATTTTGCAAGGTAGAAATTAATATGAATGATGTTTTATAATTCATAAACGAAAATAATTTTAATAAAATCCCCGTGAGTAGTTTTAAAACACTAATGGGGATTTTTGTTTTTATTGTAAACAATAATTAAGTTTATACTTTATAATTTGCAATTTACCCTAAATAATTAATTATTATTGATGAATACATTTTTACAAGTTATTCTATATGTAG
>CAYRJP010000228.1:0-4324 GCA_964424425.1 uncultured Bacteroidales bacterium
GTGGTAGAACCTTTATAATCAAACTGATGGTCATGGCGAAGTCCTACTTTAAATTACTCTTCAATTATCATTAAATGTCTTTGAGTCAGTAATCCACACCGTGACTTCGAAAATACGGGACAAGTTTTGCAAATTTAAGGTTTTTGTAAAAATTATGCTTTCTTCTAAATCTGAAATAAGCAAAAAAATAACATTTATTACTCTTTTAATTTAAAACTACCCTTTCGGGTAGTAGATAATTCATCGGTAATTTAAACCTTTACATAAAGTTAATTACCATGGATGATACAAAAAAAAATCTGTCGAAAACAGAAATTAAAATTGTAAAATTATTGGAAAAAGGCTTTTCTAATAGTTCTATATCTAGCAGTTGTAATGTATCGATTAATACGGTTAAATTTCATTTAAAAAACATTTATCGAAAATTGAAAGTTCATAATCGTGTTGAGGCTTTGTACATGATAAAAAAATTAAAAAAATAACAATGAAAAATGCATTTTTTTTACTGATTTTATTAAAACTACCCGAAAGGGTAGTAGATTTTTAACCTGAATTTCAAACATTTGCATAACAAATTAATTAAAAAACCAATATTATGAAACCAAATTTCTTTTATTTAAGTTTAGTTGTTTTTATCATCTTCGGTTCCTGTTCAGAAGATGAAAATTTAACACCAACACCAACACCGACAGGGGCGAATATTGTAATTGTAAATTATGATATTTTTACCCCGTCGGTTTGGGATGCCGATTCAATATATATTATTGAAAACGACGTAACGATAGATGCGGTATTAACAATAGAACCCGGCACAATTGTAAAGTTTAAGCCCGATGCGTCACTTCAACTTTGGGATAACGGAACAATAAATGCTGTTGGTATTAAAGATACCGTTATATTGTTTACATCAATAAAAGATGATACGGGCGGTGATTCAAACGGCGATTTGTCGGCAACAAAACCTCGCAACGGCGATTGGAACATGATTGATTTAGGCGTACAAAACGGTTCTAAATTCAAATACTGTATTTTTACTTATGGCGGTGGAGGTGGTAATACCGGTGTACTCGATTTGGGAAGTAACTCTTCAACGGTAAAGCATTGTGTTTTTAAAAACAATAAATCTACTGTAAGTTCTAATGAGTTTTACGGAGCTCTTGCCGCACAAGATGCAAACGCATTAACGGTAATTACCGATAATATTTTTTACGACAATACTGTTCCTTTAAGTATTGATGCCCACTTAAGCATTGATAATTCAAACGATTTTTATAATCCCGAAACAAAAGAAGGAGGCAATAAATACAACGCTATTTTTGTTCACGGACAGGATATAATATCAAGCAGTGTAACTTGGAAAGAAACCGAAGTGGCTTATGTAATCCAATGCGAGACTTTCGATCTTTGGGACGGATATGCTCTTACATTAGGCGATAATGTTGTTATTAAATTTATTACTAATGCCTATTTTAACATACAGCAAGGGGCAGTTATAAATAACCATCAGGGCGAAGGTGTTTATTTTACTTCGTTTAAAGATGATTCTCATAAAGGCGATTCAAACGGCGATGCTAATGCAACAACACCATCAGCCAACGAATGGAAAGGCGTATATGATTCTGCGAATAGTATTTATTTTCAATGGGCAAATATTTTATATTCTAAAAATGATAACAAGTAAACCGTGGAAAAATTAAAACGGGTTTAAACCTTAATTATGCAACAGCGAAAGAGAATAGTTTTCTATTGTATAAATCGGGTTAAAAAAATAAAAGCTTAGAACGAAACGAACTTTAAAATGTATTTTATATAAATATAAAATTTCAAACCTATGAAACGAAAATTATTAGCAGCATTAATATTGGTTATTAGCGGATTTTATGGAAATATATTTGCTCAGCACAGTATATATGTAAAAAAAACATATGGAAATGTAACGGAAGTTCCGTTATCACAGATAAAAAAAATAACATTTTCCGAAAACGATATGGTTTTGCATAAAACCAATGCCTCTACTTTATCTTGGATAATGGCGGATATACAAAAATGTTATTATGGTTTAGCTACTATCGACATTGACAATACGGCAATATCAGAAACAAATAATGTGTCGGTGTATCCGAATCCAAGCAACGGATTATTTAATATTAATTATAAAATGCCGAAATACGGTAAAATTAATATAGAGTTGATTGATATTATGGGAAGGAAAATAAAAACTCTAATCTCGGAATGTAAAAACACAGGTGAATATAAATTGGAAGTTCAAACTCAAAATTTACCGGGTGGCACTTATTTAATAAAAATACAAAAAGAGAGTAGTTTGACAGTAAAAAAAATAATGATAGTAAAATAGTAGAGCAATGAAAAACTTAATATCAATATTTATAATAATTTTTGTTTCCGCAAATTTATTTGCTCAAACAAATATAAGAATAAAAAAAATAGATAATACCGTTATCGGTATTCCAACTTCGGAAATCGACAGCATATGTTATTATATTTTGACAAACTGCGGAACAGTAACTGATATTGATGGTAATGAGTATCAAACAATAAACATTGGAACACAATGTTGGATGGCTGAAGACTTGAAAGTAACTCATTATCCCAATGGTGATACAATACCACATATAACCGATAATACAGCTTGGGCTAATTTGAATGCTAATAATACCGATGATGCTTATTGTTTTTATAATAATGATAATACTACCGATTACGGTGCTTTATATACTTATGCTGCGGCTATTGCCGATAATTGGACAAGAGACAATACCGACGGACAAGGCGTATGTCCCGACGGTTGGCATTTGCCTACCAATGAAGAGTGGATAACATTAACCGATTATATTGGCGGACAAGTAGGAAACGGAGGAAAACTGAAAGAGGTTGGAACAACTCATTGGAAATATGTTAACGTAGGAGCAACCAACGAAAGCGGTTTTACTGCTCTTCCGGGCGGTTGTTGTAATATAGACGGCTCATTTTATGGTATGACTAACAGCGGCGATTGGTGGAGCACTACCGAATACAGCGACACAACTGCATATTACCGTAATCTTAGTCATGTATCTTCATCTATTATTCGCAATTATTACAATAAATCTATGGGATTTTCAATACGTTGTGTCAAAGATTAATTTATCCGTAAAATTAAAACAGTCGCATGTTATAATTAAAATTTTATTTATGCATCTGCAACATTTTTAAATAATTGAATATAAAATAATTTGTAAAAAATTTAAAATGAAAAACTTAATATTAACATTTATAATAATTTTTGTTTCTGCAAATTTATTTGCTCAAACACGAATGGTAATATATGAAAATGATAATACTATTGTCACTGTAGCCATATCGGAAATTGACAATGTGTATTTTGAAATATTACCAAATTGCGGAATCGTGACTGATATTGATGGTAATGAGTATAAAACAATAACCATTGGAACACAATGTTGGCTGGCTGAAAATTTGAAAGTAACTCATTATCCCAATGGTGATACAATACCACATATAACCGATAGTACAGCTTGGAGAAACTTAGACGATAATAATACCGATGATGCTTATTGTTTTTACAAGAATCTTTATGCAGCTGTTAATGGACCATTATATACTTATGCTGCGGCTATTGCCGATAATTGGACAAAAGACAATGCCGACGGACAAGGCGTATGTCCCGACGGTTGGCACTTGCCGACTAACGAAGAATGGGCAACATTAAATACTTTCCTTGATACTGTAAATTCAGGCAGCAAATTGGCAGCAAAAAAGGTTGCGTGGATGTATGGTGATTTAAAACAAGATATGGAATTTGGTACATCCGGCTTTCGTGCTTTACCCGGTGGTTATCGTAATTATTCAGGAACATTTTCTCTATTAGGTAAGAATGGATTTTGGTGGAGTGCAACAGAAAAAGATACAGTTATAAGTTGGCGTAGATCTATTAATTATAAAAAAACGCAATTACTTAGAAATTATAATGTAAAGTCATACGGTTTTTCAGTGCGTTGTATCAAAAATTAGTTTGTACCATTAAATATAAATACAAAAAGTTAAAGTTATTAATTTAATGATAATTATAATAATAAAAACGTGAGATTATCAAAAAAGAATTCATACTGTGATTATCAACATCTACTACATACTAAACATAAAATTTAAACTTGTAAAAACATACTGAAATAAATGGTAGCTCTATTTTTCAACTGTTTATCGGTTGAATATGTAAATAAACATTAAATAATTTTTAAAACTTTAAAAATGAAAAAACAGATAAAATTCAAATTGTGTGCAATAGTATTGTTTTGTGTATTAT
>CAYRJP010000229.1:0-1543 GCA_964424425.1 uncultured Bacteroidales bacterium
AAAAAAGGTTGTCACTTAGTGACAACCTTTTTTATAATGTTTTGTTAAAATATTATTCAGAAATTACTTCAAAAGGTAATTCAAATTCAACCTCTTTATGTAGTTTAATAATAGCTTTATATTCGCCTATTTCTTTAATAGTATCGCCTTTAACAAGAATGTTTTTTCTGTCGATACTGTATCCTTCTTTTTGAAGAGATTCAGAAATTTGAATATTATTAACCGAACCGAAAATTTTACCGGTAGAACTAGTCTTAGCACCGATAGTTATTTTTACGCCGGCTAATTTTTCTTTTAATTCCAATGCTTCATTCTTAATTTTTTCAAGTTTATGAGCACGTTGTTTAAGGTTTTCTTTCATTACTTTTTTAGCCGATTCTGTAGCTAAAACTGCATATCCTTGCGGAATAAGATAATTGCGTCCGTATCCGTTTTTAACTGTAATAATATCATTTTTGTATCCTAAACTCGGAATATCTTGTTTTAATATAATTTCCATCTTTATTCCTCCTTTTTATTTAAACATGTCAGTTACATAAGGCAATAACGCAATATGACGTGCTCTTTTAATTGCAGTAGCAACTTTGCGTTGATATTTTAATGATGTGCCGGTAATACGGCGAGGAAGAATTTTTCCTTGTTCGTTTAAGAATTTTTTCAAAAACTCAGGGTCTTTGTAATCAATATATCTGATTTTATTTTTCTTAAAACGGCAATATTTTTTCTTTTTAATTTCAACTGACGGGGGAGTCAGATATCTAATTTCCGATTGATTTTGTGCCATGATTTATTCCTCCTTCTTTTTTTCTTGTTTTAAACTTCTTTTCTTTTCTGCGTAAGCAACTGCAAACTTATCCATCTTTACAGTTAAAAAACGCATAACTTTTTCATCACGACGAAACTCTGTCTCTAATTTGTTAACTAAATCACCTTCGGCTTTGAATTCTAATAAATAGTAAAAACCAGTTGATTTTTTTTGAATAGGATAAGCTAATTTACGTAAGCCCCAATCCTCTTCATGAATAATCTCGCCTTTTTCTTTGGCAATAAAATTCTTAAATTTGGTAACCGCTTCCTTCATCTGCGATGCAGATAAAACGGGATTTGCAATGAAAACGGTTTCATAATTGTTTGTCATACTAATTAAATTTTTAATAATTAATAATTATTTTTAGGGCTGCAAATGTATAAATATTACTTTAATTTTCAAACTATTGCAGACCTTTTTATGTAAACTTTTTGTAAAATATTTTGGAATATACTAAATAATTATACTTTTGAAATTAATGAATTTTCAAATTAATTGATTTTTTTAATTAATCAATGGAATTTTATAATGTCTTAAATCCACAAGATCTAACAGTTTTTTTATTGGTTATCAATTGATTAAATAATTATAATTACACTTATTTTAAAGAAACTTGTCAGATATGATTATTTGGAATAATGAATATTACAAAAACTCTTGTGAATATATGGATTTTATAATAAAAAACTACCGTTTCTGCTTGTTCAAAACCGATATATTATATTACTTTATACC
>CAYRJP010000229.1:1643-4320 GCA_964424425.1 uncultured Bacteroidales bacterium
CCCGGACATTTTCATTCGGGTATCGATATAAAAACGCAAAGTCGTGAGGGATTTAAGGTTCATGCCGTGCAAAACGGTTATATCTCGCGTATAAAGGTATCGCCGACAGGCTACGGCAAATGCATTTATATAAATCATCCCGACGGATATACTTCTGTTTACGGACATCTTAAAGAATATAGTATTCAACTTGATAAATATGTAAGAGCAATACAATATGCAAAAAAAAGTTACTCGGTTGATATTTTTCCGCAAAAAGGAGAGCTGCCCGTAAAAAAAGGTGATATTATCGGATTATCCGGAAATACAGGCTCTAGCGGTGGTCCGCATTTACATTTTGAAATACGCGATACTAAAAATTCTCATCCGCTAAACGGTCTGTTTCTCGGTTTTAACATAAAAGATAATATCCCTCCCAAAATGTATTATCTGTATGTATATCCGCAAACCGAAAACTCATTTGTAAACGGTAAAAATACTAAATACTATTTTACTTTAAAGAAAACAGGCTATGGCAAATTTACTTTACGTCGTGGCGATACTTTGTTGATGAAAGGTGAGGTAGGTTTAGGATTGAAAGTAAACGATTTTTTAAATGGCTCGGCTAATCGTTGCGGTGTATATGAAATAAAGGCTTTTATTGATAATACTCTTTTCTTTTACGATAAATTCGACGGTTTTTCGTTTGCCGAAACGCGTTATATAAATAGTCTTATGGATTATTCGGAAAGTGTAAGCAAAAAACGGCGTTTGCATAAATTATTTGTTGACCCCAATAACAAATTGTCGGTTTATGTTGATGTGAAAAACAGAGGTGTCTTGAATTTTACAAATGATAATAAAGTTCATAAAATTAAAATAGAAACCTACGATGCTTACTTAAATAAATCGGAATTAATTTTTTATGTTAAATATGATAATGCATTTTATAAAAAAGTTATAGCAGACAATAGTAATAAAATAATTATTCCGTGGCAACATAGTTTTAGCCTTGATACTATGGGATTAAGTGTCTATTTTAAAGAAAAAACTTTTTACGATACTCTTAAAATGGAATTTAGTATTGATACTATAAGGTATAACACATATTCGCCTGTTTACAGAGTTCACAATCAATATACACCGGTGCAAAATTATTTTACACTGGCGATAAAATTCGATTCAACAGCTAACTCTTTACAAAGCAAACTATCGTTGGCATTGTGGCGAAAAAATAAATTTGTTTACAGGGGAGGAGTTGTTAAAGATGGTACTATTACAGGTTTGGTAAGAGATTTGGGTAATTATACGGTTGTTGTTGATACTATAAAACCTAAAATTATCCCTGTCGGGAAAATTGCTGCCGGTAATGATTTGAGTGATACAAGGAAATTACAATTTGTTATTAAAGATAATTTTAGCGGAATAGCAAAATATGCAGGTTATATTGATGATAATTGGGTATTGTTTGAATACGATGCAAAAAGAGATTTGATAATATACGATTTTGATGAACATATTCCCCGGCAGGGAAGTTTTGAAGTTAAAATTAAAGTTACTGATAATGTGGGCAATACTGCTGTTTTTAAAAAAATATGCACTCGCAATACTTTGTAAGTTATAAAAATGCCGAATTTGAAAACGCAAAAAGCAATAGGTGTAATGTCGGGCACATCGCTCGACGGTATTGACATTGCCGCATGTGAATTTTGGCAAAAATCCGATAAGTTTTTTTATAAACTTCACCAATGTAAAACGGTAAAGTTTGATAATAATATTTTATCTCAACTGAAAAATGCTCACAAATTGTCGGGATATGAACTTGCTATGTTAAATAATAAATTCGGGCATTTAACGGGAACAGAGGTTAAAAATTTTATTATTGAAAATAATTTTATTCCCGATTTTATTGCTAGTCACGGTTTTACGATTTTTCACGAACCACAAAACGGGTTAACGCTGCAAATAGGTTCGGGAGCTGAAATTGTAGCACTTACAGGAATTACAGCTGTAACCGATTTTAGAACTATTGATGTGGCTCTTGGTGGGCAAGGTGCTCCGTTGGTTCCCGTTGGCGATAAATTGCTTTTTGATGATTACGCCGCATGTTTGAATCTTGGCGGGTTTTCAAATATTTCGTATGACACAAACAACGGAGTAAGAGAGGCTTACGATATTTGTCCGGTAAACTATTTGCTGAATTATTTTGCTCGTCAGGCGAATATGGAGTTTGACAAAAACGGAGAGGTTGGCAAATCGGGTAGTGTAAATTATAATATTTTAAGTAAATTAAACAATTTGGAATATTATCGACAAAAGCCGCCAAAGTCGTTGGGAAGAGAATTTGTCGAAAAATTTATTTTGCCTGTTTTTAATGATAAAATGTCTATTGCCGATGCTTTGCGAACATCGTATGAGCATATTGTTACACAATTGGCAAATATTTTAAATCGTTTTAAAGGACAAAAAGTGTTGGTGACAGGTGGCGGGACATATAATTCATTTTTAATCTCGTTGTTGAAACAAAAGACTTCGGCTGAGCTTATCGTTCCCGATAATAAACTTATTGATTTTAAAGAAGCACTTATTTTTGCTTTTTTGGGATATTTACGAATAAATAATATCAACAATTGTCTTAATTCGGTAACAGGAGCCTGTAAAGACAGTATCGGCGGAGCTGTTTATAAATCGGAGTAAA
>CAYRJP010000230.1:0-4315 GCA_964424425.1 uncultured Bacteroidales bacterium
ATTGTAATAAGTTGCTTATAAATTGAATGCGTTTTTTCCACTAAAAAAAGAAGAAAATTTACAAACCCATTAAAATAACAGTAGAACCAATATTATTTACGAACAATGAATATATTGCTCTACAAGTTTTTTTATCTCATCGTTTTTACCATATAAACGTTCACTTAAATCACTGTCGTTAAATGATTTTAAATGATTAATAAATCTGTCAATTGTTCCTTTGGGGAAAATATTATTTTCTTCAAAATATTTTCTTTTTTTCTCTAATATTTCTGCTGATTCCCAACACGATTGCGGCAAATTTTCAAGTCTGTCAAGAATATGCTTATTCTCTTCTGCAAAAATATTTACATTAACATACAGTTCCTCAGAACGTTTAAGTGATGTTTCATCAAGAATACCCTTTTTGGCAGCAACTATTAATCCTGCCATAAGATGATAAATATCAGCTGAACCGTCCGGTGCTCTAAATTCCACAGTCTGTTTTCCGGGTATATACGGTATTTCACCTATCTCTTGCGGATTTGCATTTTTAATCATATTGGTTTCGGCAACCCAACCAAGCGGTACACGTACAAGCACTGAGCGATTTGTATCTCCCCAACAAACTTTGGTAGGAGCTTCTTGATGAGGAACAAGTCGCAAATATGAAACAGGAATTGTATTTCCAAAAGCAGTAAGCGGCTGAGCTAAATCAAGTAACCCCACAATCATTTTTTTAGCTACATCACTAAGCTCAAAGTTATCAATCATTTTATTTTCGCCGTCTTTTACAAGCATCATATGAATATGCAAACCGCTACCTGCATTACCAACAGTAATTTTAGGAGCAAAACTTATCTGCACCTGATGCATTTTACCAAGCATACGCAAAATCCATTTTGCTATAAGCAACTGATCAACAGCATCGTCTGCATTTACAGGCATAAACTCAATTTCGTGTTGCTCGTAATCTTCGTCTTCATGAACAAAGTTTCCTACTTCGGAATGTCCGTATTTTATTTTTCCTCCACATTGAGCAATCAGCTGCATAGCTTCAATACGCAAATGTTCCCAGTGAGTAAAAGGCGAAGAAGTATGATAACCTTTTTGAGGCGGTGCTTGATACAAATCGCTTTTTTGTCCCGACACATAATATTCAAGTTCACCCATTGCATAAAAATCGTATCCGGTTGTTTGTTTAAAATCAGCCATTGCCTTTTTAAGAATATATTCAGGTGCACTTTCAAGCGGTTCGCCATCAGCTGTATAAAACGAACATAAAATATTAAGCGTAGGTGATTCTGCAAACGGATCGACAAATGCCGTTTTAAAACGCGGAATTACATATAAATCACTCCTATCGGCATCTATAAACGAGAAAAGACTTGACCCGTCAACACGCTCTCCGGTTGACAATACTGAGTCGAGATACTCTTTACTGGTTATTACAAAATTAAGTGTTTTAAGTTTCCCGTCTTCACCAACATATTTAAAATTCAGAAGCTCAATATTGTTTTCATCAATATATCTGATAATATCGTGCTTAGTAAATTCCGAAGCGGGCTTTTTTAAATATCTTACCAACTTGTTCGGATTCATTAAAACTTCTCTGTCTCTCATTTTCAATCAATTTTTAAGTAAGTAATAACTTTTGTAAAAGTATTACAAATAAATAAAATCTCACATGACATTCATCAAAACAGAGCTTCTGAATTATATGTTATAAAAAAGCCTAATGATTAAAAAAACTAATGGTGCACAATAATTTGTCCGGAAGGCATCATATCATCAACGGGAGACACTCCGTTTTTTCTACGATACTCAAGTCTTTTACATTCTTTCATTTTATCACCCTTACAATAAGTAGCAATAAATCCTTTACATGCTAAATCTTTTGTAGATTGATACTTTACAAAAAATCCACATGAACCTAATAATTCACATTCATTTTTCATGGCTAAATAATTTTAATTTAGGATTAATATTAGAAAATAAAATTTTATATCATTTACTTTAATTCCGCAACTGTCAAAGTTAAATGCTTGATAGTCACGGCATGAGTTCTTTTTTTTAAAGTCTGCCGTTTTATTTAAGTATCGTTAAATCAATAACTCATACCATAATTTGCAGATTTAAGGTATTATTATTTTTTTAAACTAATTTTAATAAAATCTTAAAATTAATCAGACTAATAAAATTTAATAAAACAGATAGCAAATAAAATATGATTCTAAGTAATTACAAGAATACTAAGCATTTATAAAATTTAAATATCAAATTTTAATGAAATTTTGTTGTTTTTATAAAAAAACATCTTAAATTCACAGGATATTATTATTCAATTAAAATAAATTAATACAGAACGCAACTTATAATTATAAATTATCATCACTAAATATATTAAAATCATATTCTATTGAAAAGTTATTATATAATCAATCTATTAACTAAATTAAATTTAACAATTATGAAAAAAAGAATTATTTATTTAATGACATTAGTAACATTTGCATTTGTTGCTTGTCAAGATGATGTTGTATCAACAGCAGTAAATATTGATACTTCTAAAAGTGCATCTATTAAAATTTATGTAAAAGCAAATCTTGATGCAGATAATGCAACTCCATTGGAAAATGTTCCAAACGGTACAAATTTTATTGTATCTATTAACAAAAATGAACTCAACGGAGATTTAAGTGCTGAAGGTATGTGGACAAAAACTGTTTCTGCTTCAAACGGTGTAATTGAAACTACTATACCTACAACAGATGTTGGTGTTAAAGTTTATATTAATGCTATAGCATTTGAAAAGAAAGTTGATGATAATATTTATGTTTTTGAACTAACTAAAGAGTATTCTTCTGTTAAAACAGGACAAAAAATAATTGATTCTCAGACATTAATAATGCGACAATTATAATAACAATCTGCTTTTAATATAATCAATTATTTAATAATTAATTACACAGTTAATTGTAATTAAAAAAAACATAAAATATTTAAATAAACAATCATGAATTTTATTAATTATAAAACAAAAAAATAATTAATAAAATCATAAAAAAGCAAAGCAATTTTATCTATTATAGATTTCAAAATTGTCTCATTATTAATGAATTATAAAATTTAAACAGATGAAAAAAATAAAATATTTATTGTTGTTATTATCGTTAAGTTTATATTCAATTGCTCAAGATAATACTACAACAGAAGAAGTAAAACCTAAAAAGGACATAAGTGAATATGTTCCTCAAGCAGGAGATATTGCCATTGGTGTTGACCTTATGCCATATCTTAATTTTATGGGTAACATGTTTAACGGAACATCAAATAATACATTAAATGTAGGTAGTAATACTATTTACGGTAAATATTTTCTTGATTCAGAATCAGCAATTAGATGTGAGTTACACATAACTAACAATACAACTATCAACAAAGAGTATGTTAGAGATGATGCAAATTTTGTAACTAACCCTAATGCACAAGTTGAAGATCAACGAAAAACCGTAAATAATTACTATGGTTTTGGATTAGGATACCAAAGATATCGCGGTAGAAGATTAAGGGGAACGTATGGAGTTGTTTCTTCGGTTTATTTTGGTAAATCAACAATTGATTATGATTGGGGAAACCAAATGACTGCGTCAAATATTGCTCCTACTTCTACCAATTGGAATGGAACAATAAATCCTGCCGAACGAGATATCGAAGTTAAAAGTTACGGTAGTTTTACATTTAACGTTGGTATTATAGGCGGTGTTGAATATTTTGTAGCCAAAAAAATATGTATTGGCGGTGAGTTTGGCTTATATTATTCTTTTAGTTCTTTTAAGCAAACTTATCATAAATACCAAACAATAGAACAAGATGCTCTTGTTGAATATGAAATTGCTGACAGACCTAAAAATGCTACTCATAGAATTACAACTGCAATGTATGACAGAAATAATGTTGCAGGAAGAATTTATGTTCTTTTCCATTTTTAAAATATAAAAAACAGTTGCCGAATAAATAAAATTTATCAAGCAACTGTTTTTTTTCAAATACACAATAATATTTTCTTTTCTACAATCTTTTCCTATAATTTTATTTTTTCTTATAAAGAATTCCCAAAGTAAATCCAAAAGCTAAAAATCCAAACAAAGAATAAATCAACCAAAATAATTGATCTTTATCATTTACCGAACCGTAAATTAACGGATGTGATATATTCCATAAAGAAACTGCAAACCAAAAAAAGAAACCGTATTTTAATCCGGAAAAAGCACTACTGAATCTTTTTTTTAATGGTAAAGCCTCATATAACAAAGTAAACAGTATTCCAAAAAAA
>CAYRJP010000231.1:0-4301 GCA_964424425.1 uncultured Bacteroidales bacterium
GTAACCTGCTACTGCAACATTATCGGTAGAAGCATCCCAAGTTAAATTTATTTGTGATGTTGATACGGCTGTTGCTTGTAAATTTTGTGGAACAGTAGGAGCTTCGGTATCATTATCATTGTCTGTTGTAGCATTAACCGATGATGATTGAGCACTTTCGTTACCTGCTGCATCAAAAGCCGATACTGTATATGAATATTCTGTTGACGCTTGAAGTCCGTTATCGGAATAACTATTTGTTAAACTTGTAGTTAAAAAATTACCGTTTCTGTAAATTCTGTAACCGTTTACTCTAATATTATCGGTAGAAGTATCCCAAGTTAAATTTATTTGTGAAGATGATACGGTTGTTGCTTGTAAATTTTGTGGAATAGAAGGAGATATATTATCTTCTTCAACATTAATATCAGAAAAACATCCCATATTAGGAGAGTTACTGTCGGTTCTTTTAATAATAGTATCTAACATTATAGGATTGTATTCTATAAGAACACTATCAATTTTTGTTCCCGAATGACGACAAGCAGAAGTATCAACTAAAGTATAATCATTATTTGTTGTATCGGTAAATCCGGGTTTGTTACCTGTTAGCAGATTATTTTCATTTGTCATATGAAAATCTCCGTTCCCATCATTCAATTGCCAGTTATTGTTATTATCTGTGGCATAGGCTTTTAGCCAAGAGGTAGTAAAATTAATTGTTCCACCATCGTTATTATTACCTGTTCTAAAAATATAGAAATAGTGCATACCTTTTGCTAAAACAATATTATTTGCAAAAGTAATTTTAGTACTTGCTTTATTTACATCAAATAATTGTTTATTCCACGAACCGTCATCAAAATCCATAATAACAGTATTATTTACAAAAAAGTATGTTCCTTTTCGTTGATATTCATACGGGTCATCCATATCATCCCAACCATAATGAAACATTACACCGCTATTTGGTCTTTTGTTAATTATCAAATTCCCGTAAACATAGGCATCGTCCCAGTCGGGAGTAGCTGCACCAACTTCGGCATCTTCAGGCTCAACCAAATCAATTGTTCTTGAAGTTGCTTCCATATAATTGTATCTGATAACCGAATAAGAAGCCCTATCTTTCATTGTACTCCCTAATGCTCCGGTTTGTTCTTGTTCAATATAATTAAATTGAATCAAAGAATGAGCTCCTTGAGTATAAATATTGTGCATAAACCAATTATCATATACTCCACAATGCGTAAAATGACAACCTTCTACTAAATTGTAAGTAGACATCTCTGCCATGTTATTATTAGCTGCTTGAAAAAACACACCGTCGGAGCAATTATCTAATACACAACCTTTTATAGAAATATGATCTGCTTTTGACCAAACCCCAATATCTCCGTTTCTTTCATTTGTTCCGTAAACTTTTAAATGTAGATTGACTAATTCAATCCAAGATGGTTTACTGCCATAAGAACCATTGATAACTATTATTCCAAGATTATCAACCCATTGATTAACAGTTCCTCCACCCCAATTATGAGTTGAATTTTCTTGTGTTATTACCGGTAAATTTCCATTTGCATCAGGAATTCCTTGAATACGAAAATGGGCGGTATCTGCTGCTTGAATTTTTAAATATATTTTAACTCTGTATGGTTCGGAGCGGTAATAAATTTTTATTAATGTTCCTGCTGCAACATTATTTTCCGGTACATCATATAATTCGGTATATGTTTTACCCGGACCTACTTCAATAACAGTAGTGTAATCAGCATCCGGCGAAGGATAAACTATGTGTCCGTTACGAACGATATATCCTTGTTCTAAATTAACAGGTGGTATAGTTTGTGAAAAACTTGAAATTGAAATTAATATAAAGAATAATACAGATAGTAGATTTTTTGGTTTCATTTTTTGGGGTTTTAATTAAGTAAGAGATATTTTATGTTAAAGTTATTTTATAATGATTTTTTTTATTACTTTATCAACTTTCAAAAAATATATACCGCTTTGTAAGTCAGATATATTTATTATTGTTTGTTTATTATTAGCTTTTAATTGTTTTACAACTAGCCCAAAAACATTATAAATAATAATATTTTTATTAATATGTTCATTATTAAGCTCTAATTGTAAAATGTTTTTTGCAGGATTAGGGTAAATATTTACATTGTTTGTAGCTTGTTTTATAATATTATTAGGATTTTGATATTCATAAACGCCAATATCCGGAGCATTTCCGTTGGGTATTATATTTCCATCATAATCGTGCGTTGATAATGGTGTTGTGCCGGCATCTATTGCCGGTGAATTAGGCAATAGATGAAAGTCGCCGTTTTCAGCATCAACAAACATTGGATTACCTCCAATATTATTTTGTATATCTTGGTGTTGGGTGTTAAATGTATTTACATCAGATAAAATACCATTATATTGAAATAAACAGGTTTGAGTAGTATTTTTATTATAAATTAAATTATTTTCTACGATATTATTGTAGATTAATTCACCTGCTTGGTCTTCGTGAAATTGAATATTGATATTGTTTTCTGTGATGCCGCAATTATAAATAATGTTGTTTCTGATTATATTGCCTGAGACTTCCCCCGGAGAATCAAAATTTATTGAATATATTTCTAAGCCTTTACTTTCGGTATTAGCTATTATGTTATTTTCAATAATATTATCTTTAATTTGTTCATTATAATTTGTTATCCAAACCCCTATTCCTATGTGGTTGGTTTTTAGGGGGCTATCTGTTACTCCATCAATAATATTATGATGAAAGTGGTTGCGGCTGCCTCCCAATTGATTGGCAACGGCAATATCATGGATATAGTTATTATAATATTCTCCATCTTCGGAATAACCACTATAAGCAATTCTGCCTCCGTAATTAATATCGGGTGCAGTAAGCTCATTATGGTGAAATTTAGTAAATCTTGTAACGTTAGTTGCATTTGCACTAGCTGAACAGAAACTGGAATGAGTCCAATTTTTAAAATAGCAGTAGGCAATTTCAACATTTAAAGAACCGTATCTTAAAGCAATAGCATCCATATTACCCGAATAATCAATACCACTTCCGCCCGGGCCTAACATAGATCTGTCAACGGTATAATTAGAGTTAAAATTACAGTGCAATATTTTAATATTAGAAGAATATTTACATGTTATTCCATATCCTGCATTAAAACCTATATTGCAATTGTTGATTACCCAATTAGTATCATTTTCTATTCTTATTGTTGCACTTGCACCTCCTCTAAAATCTAAATTATTTATATGAATATTTGATGTATTTAAAAATTGTAACGCTATATTATGAGCTGTCATTTTAAAAGTATCATTAGTCGGGTTTGTTTCAGAAAAAATATATAATTTATTATTATTTCCATTATTAATCATTTCTGTATAGTATTGTGTTCCTTGAGTTCCAAGGGGAATATCATCGGGTAAGGGGTCGCGAAGCAATTCAATATTATTTCTGAATATTCGTGCACCTTCTCCAATAACTGCCGACCAAATATTATTTCCTTCATTAACCCATGCTAGTGTTTGAACGGTTATTAAATCGAATATAGGTTTCTCTCCATTACCATAAGCATCATAAACAATGGGATTTTCTTGTGTTCCCGATGCATGGTCGGCTGTTAAAAACCTTTCTCCTAACCAAGTTTCGTTACGTTTAAACAATATACTGTCTCCGGGTAAAAAGCTGTTTGACATATTAGATACTTTTGAAAGTGTTTTCCATGCTGTAGATTCACTTTTCCCGTCATTATTATCGTTTCCTTCTGTTGCATTAACATAATATGTTGTTGCATTTAACGAATTTGCTAAAAAGGTTATTAACAATGTTGGTATTATAATTAACTTTTTTATTTTCATTTTATTGGTATTTTTTTACAATAAATGTTTTGGTTGTATTGCCGATTTTTATAAAATAAATACCGTCTTGTAAATCAGTAATATTAACTGTTAATTGTTTTTTGTCAGCTCTTAATTGTTTTACAACTTGTCCAAAAATGTTATAAATAAAAATATTGTTATTAATATACTTTTCATTGTTAAGCTCTAATTGCAGTTTATTTTTTGCAGGATTAGGATAAATATTTATTAATGATGATTCATCAATTTCTTTTATTATATCAGGATTTGTTGTAGCACTAACCGATGATGATTGAGTACTTTCATTTCCTGCTGCATCAAAAGCACTTACGGTATAAGTATATTCTGTATCTGCATTTAAACCTGTATTGTTAAATGTTGTTGAATTTATAACAGTATCTACTAAATTACCGTTTCTGAACACTTTGTAACCT
>CAYRJP010000232.1:0-2079 GCA_964424425.1 uncultured Bacteroidales bacterium
CGATGTTTTTATTCCTGAAATTATATAACCCACATCGCCTGTTTTAAGCACTTTGTGAGGTTCGGGTTTTAATCGTAACACGCCTATTTCGTCGGCGTTGTATTCTTTTTCTGTATTTACAAATTTAACGTGGTCGCCTTTTCGTATTTCGCCGTTAACAATTTTAAAATAAGCAATAATTCCTCTGAAAGAGTTAAACACAGAGTCGAAAATAAGAGCTTGTAACGGAGCTTTCGGGTCGCCTTTTGGTGGTGGAACTCTTGTTACTATGGCATCAAGAATTTCTTCGACACCCATTCCTGTTTTTCCGCTTGCTTCAATAATTTCGCTGCGTTCGCAACCTATTAAATCTACAATTTGGTCTTTTACTTCGTCGGGCATGGCATTTGCCAAATCCATTTTATTCAACACGGGAATAATTTCCAAATCGTGCTCAATAGCCATATATAAGTTTGATATTGTTTGTGCTTGAATACCTTGTGTGGCATCAATAATGAGCAATGCACCTTCGCAAGCTGCTATTGAACGTGAAACTTCGTAACTAAAATCAACGTGTCCGGGGGTGTCTATTAAGTTTAATGTATAATTTTCGTCATTGCGTTTGTAATCCATTTGAATGGCGTGACTTTTTATTGTAATTCCTCTCTCACGTTCCAAATCCATATCATCAAGCACCTGATTTTGCAGGTCACGTTCCGAAACGGTGTCGGTTATTTGTAATAACCTGTCAGCCAGCGTGCTCTTTCCGTGGTCAATGTGTGCTATGATACAAAAGTTACGAATATTCTCCATATATAATTTACAGTTAAAAGTTTATAAAGTTGAAAGTTAAAAGTTGAAAGTAACTTTACAAACTTTCAACTTTTAACTTTCAACTCATTTATTTATTCATCCATTTGGTAATTTGCTTATAAATATCGTTTCCGTTTGCAAAAATTAACAGAGCCAACAGTAAAATAATACCCGTCAATTGTGCATATTCCATAAACTTATCGCTGGGTTTGCGACGGGTAACCATTTCGTAAAGTAAAAACATTACATGACCGCCATCTAATGCGGGAATAGGCAATATGTTTAAAATGCCGAGCATTATACTCAAAAATCCCGTAAGGTTCCAAAACGATTCCCAATCCCATGTGCCGGGAAAAATATTACCAATGGCAATAAATCCGCCTACCGATTCGTATGCTTTTGTTTCGGGATTAAACAACAGCTTAAACTGTTTCAAATAGTTTTTACCGACTTGAACCGATTTTTTTATTCCCGCGGGTATTGCAGCAAAAAATCCGTATGTTTTCTTTTCTAATTTAAGAGTGTTTTTGGGGTAAGCACCTATTTTTGCATTTTCAGTTAACTGAACAGGAATTTTAAGCTCTTGTCCGTTACGTTCCACCCAAATGTCAACTTTCTTGTTTTTATAGTTTGCCACATTTTGTACAAACTGATGAAAATAAGGTGTTGATATTGTATCAATGCCTATCACTCTGTCGCCGGGAAGTAAACCTGCTTTTTCTCCTGTCGAATTTTTTACGAATTTATCGATAATAAACGGTATTCGTAACGACATTAGAGGTTCACCTTTTACCAATCGCGGGATGAGATTTTTGGGAATATCAAGACTAATTTTTTTACCGTTGCGTTCTACTTGTATTGTTTTGGCATCGTTGAGTAAAATATTTGCGGTTACAGCCGAAAATTTTTCCACCTCTTTATTGTCAATTGAAATTATTTTATCGCCGTCTTGCAGTCCCATATCTTTACCTGCACTTTCGGCAACTATTCCGTATTCAACATTTTTCAACGGAAGGTATTCTTCACCCCAAACTTTTAATACCGAAGCATAAATAACAACAGCAAGAAGAAGATTAAACAGCACACCGCCAATCATTATAAACAGACGTTGTGTTATTGATTTTGAGCGAAATTCATCGGGTTTTGCAGGTTGTTTCATCTGCTCAATATCCATACTTTCATCAATCATACCGGCTATTTTTACATAACCTCCCAACGGCACCCAACCAATACCGTATTCGGTTTCGCCTTTTTTAAATTTAAAAAGCGAAAACCAAGGATTGAAAA
>CAYRJP010000232.1:2179-4298 GCA_964424425.1 uncultured Bacteroidales bacterium
CCGTATTCGGTTTCGCCTTTTTTAAATTTAAAAAGCGAAAACCAAGGATTGAAAAACAGATAAAACTTTTCTACCCTTGTTTTAAATAATTTTGCAAAGAAAAAATGTCCAAATTCGTGAACTATCACTAAGATTGATAAACTCAGTAATAATTGGGCAATTTTAATAAATACTTCCATATAATTTTTGTTTTATTTCGTTTCTTAATTTATAAAATAGTGTTAAAATTTATATTTACCGATAATATATTTTCGCGTTTCGGTATCAGTTAAAACATAATCGTGATACAAAGGTTTAGAAATAAACGAAATATTATTCATTGCATCTTCAATAATTTCGGGTATTTGCATAAATCCTGTTTTTTCTTTTAAAAATGCATCAACAGCAACTTCATTTGCGGCATTAATTACCGCCGGAATATTTCCTCCTTTTTCAAGGCCTTGATATGCCAATGCCAAACAGCGAAACTTTTCGGTATCGGGTTCTTCAAAAGTTAAAGTTGAGAATTTTTTAAAATCCATACGTTCAAAATCGGAGTGCCACCTGTCGGGGAAACTTAAAGCATATTGAATGGGCAGTTTCATATCGGGAAGTCCCATTTGAGCTTTTATGCTACCGTCGGTAAATTGTACCATGCTGTGAATTATACTTTGCGGATGTACTACAACATCAATTTTATCGGCATTTACGCCAAACAACCATTTAGCTTCAATAACTTCAAGTCCTTTGTTCATCATTGTTGCCGAATCAATGGTGATTTTTGCACCCATATCCCAATTAGGATGTTTAAGAGCTTGTGCGGGTGTTACTTTGTGTAATTCGTCAATTGTTTTGTTGCGAAAAGGACCACCCGAAGCGGTTAAAATAATTTTTTCTATTCGCTCGGGTTCACCCGTAAGACATTGAAATATTGCAGAATGTTCCGAATCAACGGGCGTTATAAAAACCTTATACTGTTTTACAAGTTTGGTAATTAAATCGCCTGCCACCACAAGGGTTTCTTTGTTGGCAAGAGCTATGTTTTTCCCTGCTTCAATAGCTTTTATTGTAGGTTGCAGTCCCGAATAACCGACCATTGCCGTAACAACAGTATCAATATTATTCATTTGCACAACTTGTGCCAATGATTCTTGTCCTGTAAAAACTTTAATATCGTAATTTGAAAGAGCATCTTTCACCTTTTGGTATTGCGATTCGTCGGCAATAACAACTGTGTTAGGATTAAATTCCATTGCTTGCTTTATAAGCAAATCGCTGTTTTTGTTTGCTGTTAAAACTTCAACCGTAAGCTCATCGGAGTGTGATTTTATCACATCGAGAGTTTGTGTTCCGATAGAGCCGGTAGAACCGAGTATGGCAATATGTTTTGGCATAAAAGTCTTCTTTTTTAGATATTTAATTTTGGTAAACAGTTGTAAATCATACCATTTTAAAAAATAATGTAATTCACGGGATTTAAAGGAGCACCACGATACCATAATTCAAAATGCAGGTGCGGACCTGTGGTAAGTTCGCCTGTATTTCCTACAATGGCAATTGCTTCGCCGGCTCTTACTCTGTCACCCATTTTTTTTAGCAGTTGACTGTTATGTTTATATACCGACAATAAATCGTTATTGTGTTGAACTTGAATCACATATCCGGCTTCGAGAGTCCATCCTGCAAACACAACTGTTCCGTCGAGCACCGACAGTATAGGTTCATTTTGTGTTGACACAATATCAACACCATAATGATTACCATGTGCATCATACAGATTTGTAATAGTTCCCTTTAAAGGACAATAAAAATGGAGTTTGTGTATTTCAAACTTTTTTTGTTCGGGTTCATAATCTATGGACGAAACATTATATTTTTCGGCTTCTTGTATTTGTTTGTTTAATACTGAATCAAAACCGGCTTTATCAAAATTAATATTTGCAGCAGTAGATATGGTATCGGTAATTGATGTGTGCGGATTTGTGGGCTTTCCTTTTAAAATAGCTCTAATATTTTCGAGATACCTGTCTCTTACTTTTATTTGCGATTCAAGAGAATCAACTTTTATGGTATTTTGCAAATAAAGCCATCGGATATTTCCATCGGGGTAACCCGGAATATACTCTTTAAGCGGAGTAAA
>CAYRJP010000233.1:0-4294 GCA_964424425.1 uncultured Bacteroidales bacterium
GTTGAAACCGAACTGAAAATAAAGGAAGAAACAAAAGCTACAATTCGCTGTATTCCTGTGGGTAATAAACTTGAAGAAGGCAAATGTATTTATTCGGGAAAACCTTCAAAACAGAGAGTATTATTTGCAAGGTCTTACTAATCAGTATCAGAAATATATTTTGCAATAGTATTTATAATTTCATCGGCTTGAGCAGGTTTTGAGATATAGCCTACACAGCCTGCTTTAGCCGCTAACTCTTTTTCATCACCATTTGTGTAAACCGTTTGAGCAATAATAGGAATATCGGCTATTTTAAGTATTTCGCGAGTAGCCTCAATGCCATTCATTACCGGCATACGTATATCCATAAGAATGCAATCGCATTTTTCGCCTTTAGCAATATGATTAAGAGCTTGTTTTCCGTCTTTTACCCAAATAACTTTTGCTTTTGTAGGTGCTATTACATGTTCTAAAACCTTAAAATTCTGCTCTACATCTTCAGCTATTAAAATGCATTTATCAGACCAATTGTGTTTAGATTGTTTTTTATTTATTATTTTATCAACAATATTTTTATTTGTATTTTTAGGTAAAGGATGAGTAAAGTAAAAAGTTGAACCTTTTCCTACATATGAAACGACACGAATTTCGCCTCCAAGAAGTTCAACAAGACTTTTACAAATAGCCAAACCCAAGCCTGTTCCATTGTATTCTTTTGTGTATGAGCGGTCTATTTTACCGAAACGTTCAAAAATAATATGTCTTGTTTCTTCGGCAATACCTATACCTGTATCTTGAATATAAAATTCAACTATTCCCTCTGAAATATTACTTATTCCAAAATGAATTGTTCCTTTTATTGTAAATTTAATTGCATTATCAATTAAATTATTCATTATTTGTTTAAACCTGAAAGCATCTGTTTCAAAGGGGATATCATAATATTTTTCGGGTAAATCGAGTATTAATTCTAAATCGTCTTGATTGATTAATTTGGTATTATTTTTATGTTTTAAATAAACATCTTTAAACAGTTGCCGTAAGCTAACCTTATCTTTTTGTATTTTAAGCTGATTTGTTTCTATTTTTGCGATATCAACTATATTATCAACCAAAGTTAATAAATCCTGTCCGCTACTGCTTATAAGTTCAATAAATTCTTCGCGTTCACCAATAGTTAAATCGGGGTCGGCAAGTAAATCGGAAAAGCCTAGAATTGAAGTCATAGGTATTCTGATATCGTGCGACATGTTTGCCAAAAATGATGATTTTAATCTGTCGGATTCTTCAGCTTTTTCTTTGGCTTTTAATAATTTTTCTTCGTAAATTTTTCGAGATGTTAAACTTGAAATTAATCCCGCTACCATTTTTAAGTAATTAATTTCGGTATTATCCCAAGAGTTTTGCCTATTATTTTCAAATAAAACCGAGCCGTAAAGACCTTCTTCTATAAAAATAGGGAAAACATGAGCTTTGGAGATATTTAATTTTTTAAAAAGAACCTGAATATCATCAGGTAAAAATTGTAATGAAAAACCAAGTATCATTTTTCGCTCTTGCAACATCTTATTCCACGAAGGTATATCTCTTAGTAATATAAAAAAATCATCAGGCAATAATGAAATGCCTTTTATTGAATGTTGAAATGCAAGTTCCGATTTACTGTTTAATTCATCATTGTTGAAAATAACTATTCGCTTAGTATTAAAGTGATATGCAACCCTTTCTAATACATTAACATATTTTTTGTTATAATCTTGGTCGGAATTAAATATATTAAGTATTTCAGCAAATAATTCGTAACGCTGCAAATTTCTATTTAGTTGTTTTCTGTTTTCCACAACATCCGAAATATCGGAAAATTTACATATTACAATGTTATCTGTTTCTTGATAAATATTAAATTTAAAATAAATTTGTAATTTATTGATAAATATTTCATAATCGGAATCGAAATCGGAAAATGAATCATCCGGAATATTTATTGCTTGTTCTACATTAAATACATCATAGAAAGTTTTATCTTTTATTTTATCTTCTGTTGTTTTTAATAATTCTGCTCCTTTTTCATTAACTTCTTTTATTGTCCATTTATTGATATGTTTTTTATTGTCTTGTATTTCATTTCTCAGCAGCACATAACCTTCGTCTGTATATTTGCATAAAACATTAATAAATTCACTATCAACAATATTATCATTTATAGCATCAATATCAGATTTTAATTTTACTAATATTGATACCTGATTTTCTATCAATACTAATTTTCGCAATGTTATTACAACAGATTTTTCAATACCCGATAAAGAGACTATTTTACAGTTTGTTTTTACAATATCTTTTTCTTTAGAAACTATTTGAGAAATAAATTTAATAATTTCAGCTTGATAATCGGGGTGAATTATTTTAGAAAAATGTATTTCGCTAATTGAACTTTGTTTAATATCAGTAATATCAGAAGCCGCTCTATTGATAAATTTTACAGAATCACCTTGAATTACAAATACTGCATCATCAAAACTATTGACCATTTGAGCATAAAGTGTTTCTGTTTTAAACAAGGAACTCTCAAGATTTTTGTTTTTAATTTTTAATTCTGCAATTTGTTTTTCCAGTTCTTTATACGATAGCGGTTCTGACATATAATAATAATTTTACCTTAAAGTTAATTTTTTTTTTGTTCAAATAAAACACTCAACATATATTTAAGAAAGTTTATCAATAATTTATTACTTTTGACATTCTATTAAAATAAATAATATTATTTAACGTATTGTGTTTATCTATTTATAAAAGAAAAGAAAATGAAACGTATTTTAATAATATCAATTATCTTATTGTTTAACAGTTTGTTTATTAAATTGTTTGCTCAAGGTTATAAAATAAATATTCATTTTGATAATATTGAAGATACTAATATTGTCAGCATTAAAAATACTGATGTTTATTTGGGATATTACTTTGGCGATAAGCAATATGCTTATGATACTACGTATATTGACGAAAAAGGCAACGGGGTTTTTAAAGGGGATAGTTTACCTGCAGGATTGTATTTTATATTAACTCCGAAAAATGATTTTTTTGAGATAATAATTGGTGAAGATAAGTTTTTTAGTGTTTCAACAAAATACGAAGGAAATGCAAAGTCTTTAACTAAAAACTTAAAGTCAAAAGGTAGTAAAGACATGGATGTTTACATTAATTATCAGAATTTTATGATGCATCAGAGTGAAATTGCCATTACATTAAGAAAAGAGCTTAAGGATGCTGATAAAAAAAGAAAAGAAGAGATTAAAGACAGTTTAATGATTTTGCAAAAAGAAGTAAAAGCCGAATGGGATGAGATTATAAAAAAATATCCAAAATCACTGTTAGCTTCAATATTATTATGCAATAAAGAAATTGAAGTGCCTGACCCGCCAAAAGATAAAAACGGAAATATTATTGACTCGGCATTTCAATACAAGTATTACAAGAAACATTATTTTGATTATGTAAATTTTGCAGATGCCCGTTTGTTGCGAACACAATTTTACTATTACAAAATAATGAGATATTTTGATAAAATTATAATTCCTATTCCCGATACCATTAATAAGGAGTGTAAAATGGTATTAGATAAGGCATCGGTAAATACTGATGTTTTTAAATATACTTTACAAATACTTTTTAATAAATACAACAGCTCAAATATTATGGGAATGGATAAAGTTTTTGTGTTTCTTGCCGAAAACTATTATCTGAACGGTAAAGCACCATGGGCTGACTCTGTATGGCTGGAGAAAGTTAAAAAACGTGCTAACGATTTAAAACCCAATTTACTTGGCAATAAGGCTCCTGATATAAAATTATTAAGTCCTGATAATGAATTTATTTCACTTTATTTAATTAATGCCGAATATACCATACTTTTCTTTTATGAACCAGGATGTGGTCATTGTAAAAAAGCTACTCCTAAAATGAAAGCTTTGTCAGATAAATATTGGGAAAAAGGTGTTGAAGTGCTTGGGATATATACTCAATATGAAAAAGAAAAGTGGCTTAAATTTATAAAATCACAACATCTTGAAAACTGGATAAACGGTTGGGATCCATATAATCAATCAAATTTCAGACATAATTACGATGTAACCGCTACTCCTACAATTTATCTTTTAGATAAGGATAAAAAGATTATAGGGAAAAGAATTGATATAGAAACACTTGAAAAGATTCTTGAAAACGAGTTTAAAAATAAAGAGCAAAAAAAATAGTGTAAAATAATTACTGATTAAAAAAGCATAGTTAAGGTTTCGCTTTAACTTAATAACTG
>CAYRJP010000234.1:0-4289 GCA_964424425.1 uncultured Bacteroidales bacterium
GGAATGCTTGATGCCGATGTTTTTAAATCATCGTTTAACAGACCTAATTTATATTATGAAATTCGTCCTAAAACAAATGCTACCAAAGAGATAATAAAATTTGTTAAAAATAATCCGGGAAAATCGGGAATTATATATTGTTTGAGCCGTAAAAAGGTTGAAGAGTTGGCTGAAACATTACAAGTAAACGGTATCAATGCACTTGCATATCATGCGGGAATGGATTCGGCAACACGTTCGGCAAATCAAGATAAATTTTTGATGGAAGAGGTTGATGTTATTGTTGCTACCATTGCATTTGGAATGGGTATCGACAAACCTGATGTGCGATTTGTAATTCATTACGACATACCTAAAAGTCTTGAAGGATATTATCAAGAAACAGGGCGTGCCGGACGTGACGGCGGTGAAGGTAAGTGTATAACTTTTTATTCGTATAAAGATATTCAAAAACTTGAAAAGTTTATGCAAGGTAAGCCTGTAGCTGAGCAGGAAATAGGCAGACATCTTTTACTTGAAACCGTATCTTATGCCGAATCAGCACTTTGTCGTCGAAAACATCTGTTGAGCTATTTTGGCGAAGATTATACCGAAGATAATTGCCATGCTTGTGATAATTGTTTGAATCCGAAAGAACAATTCGAAGGAAAAGATGATGTGGTTAAAGTGCTAAAAGTAGTCTTGGCTGTAAAAGAATATTTTAAAGCCGACCATATTGCCGATATTATTTGCGGAAATGCAAGTTATAGTGTAAAATCGTATAAGCATCATCATATTGATGTGTTTGGAATAGGAAAAGATAAAGATGTGAAATTTTGGAATGGTGTAATACGACATGCATTAATAGCTAAATTTTTGCGAAAAGACATAGAAAATTACGGGCTGTTGAAAGTTACCGAAAAAGGTCATGAGTTTTTGAAAAATCCTAAATCATTTATGTTAGTTCAAGACCATGACTACGAAAAAGAAGAAGAAGCAATAAGTAAACCGCAAGGAGGAGGAGGCTCTGCCGACCCTGCTCTTTTCAGTATGCTGAAAGACTTGCGTAAACGCATTGCCAAAAGCAAAGGTCTTCCGCCTTTTGTTATTTTTCAAGACCCTTCGCTTGAAGATATGTCAATACATTATCCTATTACTTTTGAGGAAATGCAGAATATGACAGGTGTAGGAGCAGGAAAGGCAAAAAGATACGGACAAGAATTTTGCGATTTAATTAAAAAATATGTTGACGAAAATGAGATAGAACGACCGGTTGATATGGTTGTTAAATCCGTTGTAAACAAATCGGGACTTAAAGTTTATATTATTCAAAGTATCGACCGTAAAATACCACTTGATACAATAGCAGAATCGAAAGGAATTGAAATGAACGATTTACTTAAAGAGATAGAAGCAATTGTATATTCAGGCACTAAAATTAATATTGATTATTATATAAACGAAGTGCTTGACGAAGACCATCAAGATGAAATTTACGATTACTTTATGGAAGATGCCGAAAGCGAATCTATTGCGGAAGCTCTTGAAGAACTTGGTGAGGATGAATATACAGAAGAGGATATCAGATTGATGCGAATTAAATTTATTTGTAATGAGGGAAATTAAAATTAGGTAAATTATTATATACCATAAAAAAACGCCTCTAAAAGAGGCGTTTTTTTTCTCAAAAATCAACATTATGCACGTGAAAAATAACCGAATAATTTTGCAATCAAAATCAACGGTTTGTTTTTGTGTTGTAACACACAAAATATTCATCAATAACTCGCAACAAAAATAATATTCCGAATCACCCGATAACGACATTGCAATATGTTGTATAATAGATAGTTTTACTGTTAAAAAGCATAGTTGTATTGAAATATAAATCAATATTTATACATATGTGAATATGTTGATTTGATATTCAGTAGATATAGCACTAAATTTTTGCTGTATTATTTTAATTTTTATGCAAAATTGCAAAAAAATTTCTCGCTACCGTTCGATATGCTAGAAACTAGACATTAGACGTTAGACTGCTAGATATTAAACGCTTACTTTCTACTTTCAACTCTTTACTCTAATCATTAGCAGTTCCCTTTAACATTGGCACAAAAGCAAATTCGTCATATTTTTCAATAAGTAAATCATCATCTTTTTGTTTTGTGATTTTAGTCATTATTTGTGTTTTTTCACCCCATGGGATAACCATAATACCGCCTGTTTTCAGTTGATTAACAAGTTTTTGAGGAATTTCGGGAGCACCGGCAGTAATCAGTATTTTATCGAAAGGTCCGTAAGTCGGTTTGCCCAAATAACCGTCACCAAAAAAGAAATGAGGGTTATACCCTAATTTGGGTAAGAATTTTTGTGTTTTTAAAAAAAGCTCCCGTTGTCTTTCTATGGTAAAAACTTTTGCTCCCAACTCAATTAACACAGCAGTTTGATATCCTGAGCCTGTGCCTATTTCAAGAACTTTTTCACCACGTTTTACTTCTAACAGTTCAGTTTGAAAAGCTACAGTATAAGGTTGTGAAATAGTTTGGTTACTCCCAATAGGAAAAGCCTTGTCAACATAAGCAAAGTTGATAAAAGCACTATCCATAAACAGATGACGAGGAATTTTACCGATGGCATTTATCACTCGTTTGTCTTTTATCCCTTTTTGCTTGATTTGAGCAACTAATTTTTGCCTCAGTCCCTTTTCTTTAAAACCGTCATTAAGCATAGCTTATATTTAATGTCTTGTATTTTTATTTGCGAAAGTAATATTTTATTGATAAAGTAGAAATTTGAAATCGAAAATTAGAAATTAAAAAATTCAAAAAAAATAAACTACTTTTGTTACGTTTATAAAAAAAGATATTTTGAATACTGAATTATACATAGCCAAACGCATAACAAAAAAAGGAGACGATAAAAAACAAATATCGGGTCCGATAGTGCAAATTGCAGTTTTTGGAATATCACTCGGGCTTGCTGTTATGATTCTATCGGTAGCTATTGTCACAGGTTTTAAAAATCAGGTTTCAGAAAAAATAATAGGATTCGGTGCTCATATTCAGGTTATGAATTTTGATTCAAACCGTTCATTCGAAACTATTCCTATTAATAGATATCAACTGCCGCAACCGCTTCTTAATAAAATTAAAGGAGTAAAACATTCACAAGTTTTTATCACAAAATCGGGAATTATAAAAACAAAAGATAATATTCAGGCTATAATTTTAAAAGGTGTTGACAGCGGATTTGATTGGACTTTTATAAAAAAAAGTTTAGTAGAAGGTGAAATATTTACGATAACCGACTCAGTTAAAACAAACAAAATTATAATATCGGAGTTTATATCAAAGCTGTTGAATATAAAGATAGGCGATAAGGTTCCTGTATATTTTGTTCAAGACCCCCCACGAGTAAGAAAATTCACCGTTTGCGGTATTTATAAAACAAGTATTGAAGATTTTGATAAAACATTTGCCATTGTTGACATAAAGCATCTGCAAAAACTAAACGGATGGAATAAAAATCAGGTTAGCGGATATGAAATTATTATTGATGATTTTAATAATTTACAAAATTTAACCGACAGTGTATATGATTTGGCGGGATTCCAATTTACCGAAGACGGCTCTACTTTAAAAGTTGAAAATATAAAACAACAATATCCACAAATATTCGATTGGCTTAATTTACAAAACATCAATGTATGGATTATACTTACTCTTATGCTTGCGGTAGCAGGATTTAATATGATTTCGGGATTATTGATTCTTATATTGGAACGAACAAATATGATTGGTATTCTTAAAGCATTGGGATACAGTAATTGGAAAATACGTAAAATATTTTTATACCAAAGCGGATTTTTAATTTCAAAAGGTTTATTGTGGGGAAATATAATAGGAATAACATTATGTTTACTGCAAAAGTATTTTAGTATCATTCCGCTTGATGAAGCCACTTATTACATAGATACTGTACCAATAAATTTACAAATTTTACATATTGTTTATTTGAATATCGGAACCTTGCTTCTTACTCTTGCTATGATGATTATACCGTCGTTTCTTATCAGCAAAATCAGTCCTGCCAAAGCCATAAAATTTAATTAGAACCTGTTATAAAGCCTAATTCTGTATATGAAACATATAAGTATGCTTCGCTATACTCAGCAATTATAAAACATTAAAAGTTAAGAAAATTAAGTTTTTACCACAGAGAACACAAAGTTTCACAAAAATTTTATCCGCAAATTACACTAATTGGCACTAATTTATTGCCACAAAGTAACGGTCACTTGTTTACTC
>CAYRJP010000235.1:0-2355 GCA_964424425.1 uncultured Bacteroidales bacterium
TTTTTATGTAACAAATTACTGAACCTGTCGAAGTGACATCTCAATATTACTATCGCTTTTTACAATAGTTTGCTGCAAACAACTATCACGCTGAGCATTAAGCTGTTTCATAAAACGTTTCTTAATTATATCAAACTCTTTTTTATTAATTTTTTTAATAGGCTCTACCGGTGGAGCATCAACTTTAAGCGGGTCAACAGGATGTCCGTTTTTAAAAAATCTGAAATCAAGATGAGGTCCTGTTGCAAGCCCCGTATGACCAACATATCCGATTAATTGACCTTGCTTAACATGGTCGCCTGTTTTCAACCCTTTGGCAAATCGGCTGAGATGTGCATATTGAGTCATATAAACACTATTGTGCTTAATTTTAATATAGTTTCCCGCTCCGTTTTTCTGATATCCTTTTTTCAGCACCACACCGTCGCCTACACTGTGAACAGGTGTTCCTTCAGCTGCTGCATAATCAACACCGTGATGCGGACGATAAATTTTTAATACAGGATGATATCTTCTGTTAGTATATCGCGAACTAATGCGTCGGAATTTTAATGGTGCTTTTAAAAATGCACGACGTAAACTTCCTCCTTTGTCATCAAAATAGCTTCCTCGCTCATCTTGCACAAAATATATTGCATAAAAATCTTTGTTTTGATGATTAAAAAGAGCCGCCTCAATATGCTCAATTCCCACAGATACAGTATCAAGAAAACGTTCTTGGTAAATTACATAAAATTTATCTCCTTTTTTCAATCCGAAAAAGTCAATGCTCCAAGCATAAATTTCTGAAAGTTCTATTGACATCATCGGATTTATGTGATTTTCTACCATTGCATCCCAAAGATTGGTTTTTATCTCGCCACAAGCCATCTTTTTTTCAATAATAGTAGGTTTCTCTCCCGTTATAATCTCAACAGTATCGGCAAATTTTATAACCACATAATCTGTCATAGTATGCTCATACACAAAATATTGCAATTGCTTTATCGAATCTTTCGAAAAAAACAGCTTGTAAAAATGCCCCGAACGAATCTGACGAACATCAAACTCTTCTTTTTGACATGCTATAAAATCTATTGTCTTTGGTGATATTCCGTAAGGAATTAATATACTCGACAAGTTTTGATTTCTTTTTACTTTTTTTTGTTCGATAATAAATGAATCAATCGGTAATCCGTATTCAAGATTTACAGGTAACTCTTCTGCCACTTCATGAATAGCTCCTTCATCATCTTCTTCAACCTGTTTCTTTGCATTATTGCAATTTGTTATAAAAAACAATGTAAAAGCAGTAATAACAATACTTAAAAGTAAATCTTTTTTCATATGTTTGAATTTTATTTTGCAAATATTACGAATACACAAATAATCTATAATTTTTGTGCTATCACTAAATTTTCAGGGTTATTATTATTTAATTATTTTCGTTAACCTTTTATTTTTTCAAAACCGTGTCCGTAAACTCCCATAACTTGTCCTTGCGAAATAAAAGCATCGGGGTCATACTTTTTTACTATTTGTCGCACACGGGGAGCTTCATTTTTTCTTACCACAGTAATAATTATTTTAGTAGGATTTTTTGTGTACCATCCTTCTCCGTTTACTACAGTAACGCCTCTGTTAAGTCTTTTTGTTATCTCTTCGGCAATACCTTCATGCTGTTTGCTGAATATCATTAATTGTATTGACTGTTTACTACCGTTAAGCAACAAATCTATTGTATAAGCCACAACAACCATTGTTACAAAACCGTAAACAAGTTTCTCCATACTTTGAAACAAGAAATACGATGAACCGATAATAACAATATCACAATACAAAATAATTTTACCCGGACTGACATCTCTGTATTTAGTTACAATCATTGCAATAATATCAGTTCCTCCGGTACTGCCTCCTTGTGAAAAAACAATTCCTACACCTGCACCCGCCAAAATACCTCCCAGTACAGTAGCCATAAAATCGTCGGTAATAATTGGTGCAGTAATAAATTTTTGCTGTAAAGTAAGAAACAACGAAACCATTATTACACTATAAATGGTTTTGATGCCGAAATTTGCTCCTAACATTTTTATGGCAACAAGTATCAATACGGCATTAATAGCCAAATACGGATAACCCGCAGGAATACCCGTTGCATAAAATATTATTGCCGCAACACCACTTATTCCTCCACCCACAATTTCCGAAGGAATTAAAAATGCTGTCCACCCGAGAGAATGCATAAACAAGCCCAATGTAATTATTACATAGGCTCTTATCTCTTTCCATATTTTATTTTGTGTTTTCACAATTCGATGCAAGTTTATTAATTAAAATCGGGTTAAAAAAATCATTCATCAAAAAGCCTGTCAA
>CAYRJP010000235.1:2455-4283 GCA_964424425.1 uncultured Bacteroidales bacterium
TTTACACAAATCATAAATGCACTTACCGATGTATTAAATGAGAAATTCTCAATATCTTCACGTATTTTTTTTATAGTTTTATGAATAATCTTTTGCTCGACATCGGTAGGTTTTTCGTCGCTTACGCTAAAATTATCGTCTTTGTAAAACAGTCGCCAAAGTTTTTTTAAAAACCTGTGAACACCTTCAATTCCCGAAGTATCCCAAGGTTTTGAATCTTCTAAAGGACCTAAAAACATTTCATACAGGCGAAGAGTATCAGCTCCATATTGTTCAATAATATCATCGGGATTTACCACATTAAACATTGACTTTGACATTTTTTCAACAGCGTGTTCGCAAATGTACTTTCCTTCTTCAAGAATAAATTCAGCATCGGCAAATTCGGGTCGCCATTTTTTAAATGCTTCAACATCTAAAACATCATTGTGAACAATATTAACATCAACGTGTATAGGTGTTACATCGTAATCTTTACGAAGATTATATGATACATATTTATTAGTGTCTTTTACTCTGTAAACAAAGTTAGAACGCCCTTGTATCATACCTTGATTTATCAACTTTCTAAATGGTTCGTCTTTGCAAACATAACCAAGGTCATAAAGAAATTTATTCCAAAAACGACTGTAAATCAAGTGTCCTGTTGCGTGCTCTGTTCCACCGATATACAAATCAACATCTTGCCAATATTCGTTTGCATCTTTGCTTACAAGAGCATTATTATTGCTAGGATCCATATAACGCAAATAGTAAGCCGACGAACCTGCAAATCCGGGCATTGTGCTCAACTCATACGGATAACCCTCTTTTGTATGCCAATTTTTTGCACGTCCAAGTGGCGGTTGACCGTCTTCGGTAGGCAAATATTTATCTACCTCAGGCAATTCAAGCGGCAACTCGTTTTCATCTAAAACATAAGGCACATCGTCTTTGTAATATACAGGAAAAGGCTCGCCCCAGTAACGTTGTCGACTGAATATGGCATCGCGTAAGCGATAATTTACCTTTCCGTAACCAAGTTTTTTATCTTCAATATATTTAATTATTTTCTTTATGGCATCTTTTACATCAAGTCCGTCAATAATGCCCGAATTTATCATTATTCCCTCTTTACTGTCGTAAGATTCTTCCCACGTTGACGGGTCGGTAGGGGTATCTCCCTTACGGGAAACAACCTGAATAATAGGCAGTTTAAAATACTTAGCAAAAGCAAAGTCGCGACTATCATGAGCGGGCACAGCCATAATAGCTCCCGTTCCGTATCCCGACAATACATAATCGGCTGTCCAAATGGGAATTTCGTCACCGGTAAGCGGATTGATACCATATGCTCCTGTAAATTCACCGGTAATTTTATTTACATCGGCAATTCTTTCGCGTTCGGTGCGTCCTTTTACCCACTCAATATATTTTTCAACTTTCTCTTTTTGTTCAGGTATAACAATCTTTTGCAAAAGTTCGTGTTCAGGTGCCAAAACCATAAATGTAGCACCATAAAGTGTATCGGGGCGTGTAGTAAACACCTCAATAATATCGTCGTGCCCTTTTATGTTAAAGTTTACCGATGCACCTTCACTGCGACCAATCCAGTTACGTTGCATTTCTTTAAGAGAGTCGCTCCAATCAACATTATCAAGCCCGTCGAGTAATCGCTGGGCATAAGCAGAAACGCGTAAACTCCACTGTTTCATCTTTTTTTGTATCACCGGATAACCTCCGCGAACTGATACTCCGTCTTTTACCTCATCGTTGGCAAGCACTGTTCCAAGTTCGGCACACCAGTTTACTGTGGTTTCGGCAAGAAAAGCTATGCGGTAATTAAGCA
>CAYRJP010000236.1:0-2930 GCA_964424425.1 uncultured Bacteroidales bacterium
TAATCCGGCTTCAATAAGCTCTCCGAAATAAATTCGGAGTAAACTAGCCTCCAAAGATACGGTCACTGAGCCTGTCGAAGTGATTTTTACAAATTAGTGCCGCTCTTTATTGTTAAAACGGCTTCGACAAGCTCTCCGAAAAAATCGGAGTAAACTAGCCTCCGTGCTTATTTCTGCATTGTAGCATTATCGCATTACAGCATTAAACTTTCAACTTATTATCGCATTATTGTATTTCTGCATTAAATCATTGAACCATTGTATCATTAAATTTTATACCCTTCTGCTTTTAAGATATCCTTTACCTTTTGAATAAACTCACCTTGGATAATTATTTCGCCGTTTTTAGCCGAACCTCCAACGCCGCATTTTGTTTTCAACAACTTTGCAAGTTCTTTCAAATCATCGTCAGTGCCAACAAAACCGTCAATCAAAGTAACGGATTTTCCTTTACGTTTTTTTCTGTCTATGCTTACTTTCAGTTTTTGTTTTTCGGGTGGTAATGTTTCTTGTTCTTCTTCGTTGTCGAATTCGTATTCAAAGTCTTTATTTGTTGAATACACAACATTTAGTCTGTCTTTCCAATCTTGTTTCTCTTTTTTTGCCATGATAAATTATTTAACAAAATAAGTTCGCAAAATAAAAAAAGTAACTTATTTTTCAGTAGAAATTGCATGAAAAATAACTTTATTTTTGATTAAAAAATCAATACATTTGCATATATTGCAATAAAATAAAAAAAGAGCGAATTAATTATGGGAAATCAGGAAAAATTAAACCCCGGATTTGAAGAATTGTTCGAAAATGAAAGCGAAGAACAACGCCACTTAATTCTGCACAACGACGAAGTAAATACCTTTGATTTTGTGATTGACAGTTTAGTTGAAGTGTGCAATCACGAGTTTGAGCAAGCCGAACAGTGTGCTTTAATTACGCATTATAACGGAAAATGTGATATAAAAAATGGCGAGTTTGATAAACTGCGAGCAATGAGAAGACGGTTGAGCGAAAAAGGTTTATCGGCAACAATAGAATAAAATTTATGAGTTTATCTGCAATAATTGTTTTGATACTGTTAGGGTTATTACTATTAGCCCTTGAATTTTTGGTATTACCCGGCACAAATGTGGCAGGTATTTTGGGCATAGTGATGATGTTAGTAGCCATATATTATGGTTATAAATCGTTGGGAGTGCCGGCGGGACATTTTATTCTTGTGGGTTCTTTGGCTGCAATGATATTTACAACAGTATTAATTTTGAGGTCGAAAACATGGCGAAAGATATCGCTTGATACTTCGATAGACAGTAAAGTGATAGATGCAGGAATACAAAATATAAAGATTGGGGACAGAGGAAAATCAATAACGCGATTAGCTCCGATAGGAAAGGTTGAAGTAAATAGCGAAGTTGTAGAAGGAAAATCGGGACATAAGTTTATTGACCCCGAAACACCCATTGAAGTTATAGATATTTCAGGAAATCAAATAATTGTTAAACCATTAGAATAAAAACTTTTTAATTATGGTAGGAGTAGGAAACATAGTATTAATTGTTGGTATAATAATAGGATTGTGGATAATTTTATATGTTATACCTGTAAAACTTTGGTTTACGGCTCAAATTTCAGGAGTTAGAATTTCGTTATTGCAACTTATATTAATGCGCTGGAGAGGTGTTCCGCCTAATCGTATAGTAAGAGCAATGATTGAAGCACATAAAGCAGGGTTAAAAGGAATTAAAAGAGATGACCTTGAAGCTCACTTTTTGGCAGGTGGTCATATTGATGCAGTAGTGCATGCATTGGTATCAGCCGAAAAGGCAAATATTGAATTGCCTTTTAAAATGGCAACAGCTATTGATTTGGCAGGTCGTGATGTATTTGAAGCCGTGCAGATGAGTGTAAATCCGAAAGTGATTGATACACCGGCAGTTACAGCAGTAGCAAAAGATGGCATCCAGCTTATTTCAAAAGCAAGAGTGACAGTAAGAGCCAATATTAAGCAACTTGTGGGAGGAGCAGGTGAAGAAACAGTTCTTGCACGTGTAGGTGAAGGTATTGTTTCGTCTATTGGTAGCTCTATTGACCATAAAGCAGTGCTTGAAAATCCCGACAGCATTTCAAAAGTAGTGTTGGATAAAGGTCTTGATGCGGGAACAGCGTTTGAAATACTTTCTATTGATATTGCCGATATTGATATAGGTAAGAATATTGGAGCGGTATTGCAAATGGATCAAGCTGAGGCAGATAAAAATATAGCTCAGGCAAAAGCCGAAGAAAGACGTGCTATGGCGGTTGCTAAGGAGCAAGAGATGAAGGCTCTTACTCAAGAGATGAAAGCAAAAGTTGTAGAAGCCGAAGCAGAAGTTCCTAAAGCTATGGCAGAAGCATTCCGTCAAGGAAACCTTGGTATAATGGATTATTATAAAATGAAAAATATTGAGGCTGATACGCACATGAGAGAAAGTATATCTACACCGCCTCAAAAATCAAATAAAGATATTAAAAAAGATAAAAAATAGATAATGGTAAAAATATTATTGAGCAAAAAATCCCGAGTTTTCGGGATTTTTTTTAATCTCTTAAATTTACAAGATATAACAGGTTTTTGTTGGTTATCAATAAATTAAATAATTACAACTTTCTTATTTTAGTGAAATCTGTTAGGTATGATTGTTTGGAATAATGAATATTACAAAAATTATTGCGGATTTAAGGTAATCTGAAAATTATCAAATTTTAAAAACGGATATGATAAAAGAGATAAAGAAAAACCCGATGTATTGGTATATACTTTTATTGGTGGTAGCTGTTACAATAGGGTTTCAGGCATGGCGAACATTGTTGAATAATTATGCAGTTGACGAGATTGGTATTAACGGCTTGCAAATGGGTGTAATACAGTCGATACGTGAAATACCGGGTTTTTT
>CAYRJP010000236.1:3030-4281 GCA_964424425.1 uncultured Bacteroidales bacterium
CTCTTTTTGCATTTACAAAAAATCCCGTAAACAAAAATCTTCCTGTTCAGCACAAAAAAATGATATTTCGAAAAAAATATTGGTTATTCTACACTCTTAATTTTTTAAGCGGTGCTCGTCGCCAGATATTCGTTGTATTTGCAGTATTTATGCTTGTTGAGAAATATCATTTTCAGGTAAAAGAGATAGCAATACTTTTTATTATAAATAATATAGCAACATATTTTATATCGCCGCAAGTAGGTAAGGCAATAAATAAATTTGGAGAAAGGGCTATTCTTACCGTTGAATATTCAAGTTTGATAATACTGTTTTTGTGTTATGCTTTTATTGAAGATAAAACTGTAGTAGCCATATTGTATGTGATAGACCATATATTTTTCAGTGCATCAATGGCAATTAACACCTTTTTTCAAAAAACAGCCAATCCAAAGGATATTGCACCTTCAATGGCAGTGGGATTTACCATAAATCATATTTCGGCGGTGGTAATTCCGGTAATAGGCGGTGCTTTGTGGATGATAAATTGGCGAATACCGTTTATAGGCGGAGCAGTTATTGCAATATTATCGTTAATATTTTCACAAATGATAACGCGACAAAAGCATAAATTACAAAAAATAATTAGTTAAATAATTTTCAAAAAACTACTTTTGCAAAAAATACATTATAATGGAGATTACAGGAAAAATAGTTCAGATTTTAGAACCCCTTTCGGGAACAAGTGCACGAGGAGAGTGGAAACGTCAAGATTTTATTATTGAAACACAAGACCAATATCCTAAAAAGGTATGTCTTGCCAATTGGAATAATAAAGTTGACCTTGAACAAATGGGTGTTGGTTCACAGGTGACAGCATCAATAAATATTGAGAGCAGGGAATACAACGGTCGTTGGTACACCGATGTTAAAGTGTGGAAAATGGAGTTTGCCGGACAAAATCAAGGGCAACCGTTACAAAATAATGCAGAAAACAGCATGCCTCCACCACCGGTAGCTCCGTCAATTGAAGAATCGGGTGATGATGATATGCCATTTTAATTTTTTTTGTAAAAAAAGTTAAAAATATCTTTGGTAAAAATATTCAAATTTATACTTTTGTGTCGCTTTAATAATAAGCGGGCAGTTCTTAAAAAACACTTAATACTAAATTAAGCAAAAGAACACCAAGGAGAGGTGGGAGAGTGGCTTAATCCACCGGTTTGCTAAACCGGCGTACGGGTAACACTGTACCGGGGGTTCGAATCCCCC
>CAYRJP010000237.1:0-4279 GCA_964424425.1 uncultured Bacteroidales bacterium
AAACATAGCCGGAGTTGATGCCATATTACAATCAATAGCGGTATATCCCATTTCAATAATTCCCGAAATAAAAGCGTTTTTCAATTCTTTACCGGATATACGAGAGTCGGTTCCTACTGCTATAACAGGGGTATTTGCAATATTGTTTTGTTTAAGCCATTCAACAAAAGAATTTGCAAGTCTTTTAACAATATCAAAAGTTAAATTTACATCTTCGCCCTTTACTCCTTCAACGGCTACTCCTCGTATATCAGAGCCGTTTTGTAACACTTTCCAATTGAAATTCATAATATTTTCGGTTTTTATTTAAGAACAAAAGTAATATTTTTTAAACTTTTTGTAATAGTTATTGTTATATATGATACTATAACTACATGAATAAAGTTAAACTTAAAATTTTTTAATTATGAAAAAAGTCAAACTATTAGTAGTGGTTATGCTGATTGTATTTACAGCATTTTCACAAAAGGTGGCATTGTTGGATTCAACAATTGTTTATGATTACTCTTCGGGTATATCTGAAAAAGCATTAAAAGAAGTTTATGATGCATATACGTCTGAAAATCAGGTAAGTCACAAAATGTTATATTTTTGGGATAATAGTATGTGGAGTAAGTATGGAGAAACGAATATTACTTATAATGCAAATGGTGACACACTGATGATTGAATCATATAAAACGATTCAAGATACAGCAAAAAATTTTCCTGCGGATTATAAAAAAATATTTTTATATGATAAAGTAGGAAATTTAGCACAAGAAATTTATTATTATAATAAATACGACAGATTAGGTATTACTCCTAATTGGGAAGAGTCATCAAAAGATGTCTTTTACGGTATGGGAGAAAAAGTTGACAGTATAGAAACTTATGTGGGTTTAAAATATTGGCAAGGTTCAGGAAAAACATATTTAACTTACAATATGTTAGGTGATGTTGAAAAAGAAACTTCTCGTATTTGGATACCGGAAGTAAAAGTAAAAAAATATAATGAAGCTTATTATTCTCAAAATGTGGCCGGTGATGCAAATTATTTGTTTTCTGTATATAATGTTGAAAGTACAGCTTCTATGAATGATTTGGAAGATATTTATGTAAATAAACTTACAGAGGTGGTAAATGTTTTTGTTGTAGAAGATGGAACAGAAAAACGATATGATTTATCGGATGTAGGGGGTAAATCGCTTAAAGCAATTTTAGAAGGAGATAATGGAAACGGAACAGTTATTAAACTTAGTGATTTGCGTCATGATTATCACGAGTGGTTTAAAACAATAGAGGATGATAAAAATACTTTGTTGAACTGTAATATTAAAGCCGGTCGTCCTTTTGACGTGTTGGATGTTGTAGATGAATATACAGGTTTTTCAAGAAATGTGGGAAGTGTTGTTTTAAATGTAACGGCTTATAGAATAAAAGCAGCTGCTTCGTTAGACCAATTAACAGGATATACAGCCGCAGATGATGCTGTTTGGGCTAATATTTACATTACCGATGGTGATGACGAAAGAGTAGAAAGAATTACAGGTGTGGCAGGAAAAACATTAAATGCAATTTTTGCAGATAACAATATTGTTATTTCATCTTTATCGCAGAATCATACCGAGAAGTATGTTGATAAAACAGGAGACACAAAAAGAAGAAAAGTAAATGTTGAAATTATAACTCCTGAACTTGAAAATACTAAAGTTGATATTTATAAAAAATTATATGATACCGTAAATTATCACGTTTATTCATTAACAGCTTACAATGTTCATAGTGATGCTCAAACATCAGACCTTGATGTTATTGTTACAGGAACTGATGTTACTTCACTTTTTGTTTATAAAAGCGATGGTTCTGTTCAAGAAATTACTACTAATATTCAGGGAAAAACACTTTCTGCTATTCTTGTTGCAAATAGTATTCAAATAAGTGATTTGGCTACTGACCATAAAGATTGGATGTATGATGAGAATGGTCGCAGAGTAAGATTAGCTGTAAATATTAAAGAAGGTAAAGACCTTGGTGCTATAAATGATGTAGTTGTTACCGAAGAATTATATAGTTCGGGTAGTAGTGATTATGTTAATACAACTTATAAAATAAATACTACAGATTGGGCAGTATTAGAAAATTATACATTGGGAAATGATGTGGAATTTTTAGATGTATATATTATTAATGCTTTGGGAAACAAAGAAAGAATAGACTTACACGGAGTAGCAGGAAAAACTCTTGCTGCTGCCATGAAAGCATCGGGTAATAATGAAAGTATTAATGTTGATTTAACTCAACTTAGAGATAATTACGGAGAATGGTTTTACGATAAAGACGGTAAACTTATTTATAATAAGTTTAATGTAAAAGCAGCTGTTGTTGTAAATAATCATCCCGTAAAAATAAAAGATAATTTATTGACAACAAGTGGTAGTTTTGTTTTTACAAATAAGGCATATTTGGTAGAATCTTACGCTACAGCAACAGATTTAGCAAGTTATACCATTGATGCTGATGTTGAATATCTTAATGTATATTTAAACAATATTCGTCATTCTTTACACGGAGTAGCAGGAAAAACTCTTAAAGCGGTTCTTATTGACGGTGATAACAATGAAAATATAACAATTTCTCTTTCAGATTTAAATCAAAAATATGTAGAGTGGTTTGTTAATAAAGAGACCGGAAAAGCCGATTTGGTAAATCTTAATTTAAAATCGGTATATAAAATTAATACAGGTCTTGACAGAAAAACAAATCAGGTAGATTATACTTATACAAACGGAAAATTGACCTCAGTGCTTACAACATGGTATGATGATAATGCAACAGCAGAGTTTTATAATAAAACTAATTATACATTAAATACCGAAGGTAAAATACAAACAGAAGAGTATCTGGAAGGAACAGATTTAAGTGCTTTAGATAAAGAGTCGAAAAATGAATATACCTATAATACAATAGGAAGCATTAATGAATTGACTTATTATAAGTTTAACGGGACAGATTATGATAAAAAAAGTGTTAAAGCATTTTATTATATAGCATTTAAAGCTTTTGCAGGAAAAGATCAAGTTATAATGGATAAAGACAACAATGGTGTTGAGGATGTTATTCTTAACGGGAAAAGTACTTATATTTTATCAGGAAACATACAGTCGTTTGAATGGCTGGCTGCCGATACTGTTTTAGCTGCCGGAGACTCTGTTAAGGTAACATTGCCGGTAGGTGTTCATACTATTACTTTAAAAGTAACAGATAATAATAGTAATATAGATACAGATACATGTATTGTGACTATAGAATCTGACACTGAAGCACCGACGGCACCTGAAAATCTTACGGCAACAGATGTAACAATGACATCAATATCTTTAGTTTGGGATGCATCAACAGATAATGTAGGTGTGGTAGGATATTATATTTATAAAAATGAAGAAATAATAGATACTGTATTAATGACATCATTTTCTATGATAAAAGTATTGACAGTAAGTTCTACAATTGTAGATTTAATTCCGGATACTGAATATACATTTTTTGTAAAAGCAGTTGATTTGGCAGGGAATTTTTCAGATACAAGTAATATATTAGTAATATCAACTTTTGCAGATACCGAAGCACCAACAGCACCGGCAAATCTAACAGCATCAGATATAACAGCTACAGGTGTAAATTTGACATGGGATGTATCAACGGATAATATTGGAGTTGCAGAGTATTATGTGTTACAGGATGGAGTAATAGTAGATACTGTTACTGAAACTTCATTATTAATGACAGAATTAAGTCCTGAAACAGAGTATGTATTTACAGTAAAAGCAGCAGATGCCGCAGGTAATATCTCAGAAGCAAGTAATGCAGTTACTGTTAATACGCTTACGGGAATAAATGATATAGCTCAACTTAAAGTTGATATTTATCCTAATCCTGTTTCAGACAGACTTAATATTATCGTTGGTTCAATAGATGCAACAGTTCAAATAACGGATATTAACGGACAAGTTGTTAAGATTCTTGATAAAGAAAAAGGAACATATAGCATTGATATGACTGATTTTAAAGCAGGAATATATTTTGTTAAAGTTGTTGTAGGTAATAAAGTTTCTGTAAATAAGATTATTAAAAAATAGATAACTAAATATTTAAATAAATAAAAAATGCCGACTTTTTGAGTCGGCATTTTTGTTTACAACAATTAATGTTATCTGTTTTATTTAATGTAAATTTGACTCCATAAAATAAGAATCAAAAAAAACGTTATTATGAATTTTATTAAATACTTTATTATTTTT
>CAYRJP010000238.1:0-4269 GCA_964424425.1 uncultured Bacteroidales bacterium
ATTATTAAAAAATATGGTTCTACTGTTATTTTAATGGGTTTGTAAATCTTCTTCTTTTTTAGTGGAAAAATTGCATTCAATTTACAAGCGACCTATTTTAATATAAATACCAATAAATCAAATTGTTAAATATTAAAATAATATTGTTTAGTATAATTATTTACGGTTTAAGAAAGATTTATTAAGCATAATATTTGAGCGGTTATATTAATTACCCACTAAATTCGTGGTGGAACCTTAATATTTATACAAAGAACTTGTAGAATCAATTGTTGCAGCTATTGTAAAAAGTTTTTTGGAACTTCTTACAGTGGAATTACCGGTAATTTTTCCGTTTAATTGCTTAATATTACAATCTGTAAAATTAGTATGGCTTGAGTTTTTAGAGTTAATATTCAAATTGTTTATAATTGAATTTTTGATGCGAATTTTAGAGGTGTCCTTTGTATTGATATTTAGATACATACAATTAATATTATTTAGTTTTACTTTTGATTTTTTGCAATTTATGTAAAGAGAATCTTGTTTAAAATCAAATATTTCACATTTTTCGATATTATTCAAATCAACCAACGTCAACAGTGGAGCAGTTATTTTAATAAAAGCAACTTTATTGCTGTTATTGTCCTGTTTGATATTAACAAACAAGGTATCTTCGTTTACCTTAAATTCAGGAGTAATCTCACTATTTTTTGAAAAATATTTTACCGATTGATTGCTTTTTTTATTTATTGATATAATGGCATTTCCGGTTACTATAACATTGCTGAAACTTTCAGTAGTTACAGAGGAAAAAGAATCGGCAGGAATATTTTCTATATCAACTTTGTCAACAGTATTATTGTCATTAACAGCACCGTAAATAGTGGCAATAATTACTAATAATCCTGTAATGCTTAATATTTTATTACTTGTTTTCATATGTTTAAAATTTAAAATACTCTACAATTTATTACATTCAACTTTTCACTTTCACCTTTTCATTTTTAACTCCCTTATGTCGTCAATGCTCATATGCAGCAAATCAAGTTTTTCGAATAACAGCGGAAGTTCTTCTTCAATAAATTTCTCTTTAACAAAAGACAGAGTTTTATTGTAACCATTATCGGCAAGAAAATAACCTATTCCGCGTTTGTTGTAAATTATGCCTAAGTCTTGCAGATACGAATAAGTCCTTAGTGCCGTATTAGGATTAACTTCAAGTTCAACGGCAGTTTCGCGTATCGATGGTATTTTTTCGTTTTCAACCCATTTCTTTTGCAAAATAGTTGTAAAAAACAACTCTGCAATTTGCATATAAATGGGTTTGTTATCGGTAAATATCATATCTCAATTTTTTCATTTTTAGTCTGTCTCTTTTTTTATATTTGCTTCTCTTTAAGCTTAAAAAATGTTGCAATATTTATAATAATATGAAAAATTATTATCCAATAAATATTTATGTTTTCAACATCTAAGTTTATACTTTCAAATTCACCTGAAGCAATTTTTACTGATAAAAGGCTGATGAAACTAATTAGTATAAGTAATACAAATACAACAATGGCTGTTGCAATAAAATGGTTCTTTTTAAAAATAACCGACCCAAGTAAAAATATAGGTTGCAATATTAAAAATGCCTTTAAACCGCCCAATGTATAATTTATAGATTTAGTTGCCAAAGGATTGTAAACTTCCATAGGAAAATGATATGCCAGTCCCCAAATAAAATTAGATAAATTAGCAAGTAGAGCGTAAACTCCCAAATAAAAAGTAAAAAATAGTATTCCCGAAAACAACGATGGAATAATAAATTTTTCAAAGGTTGAAGCCGGAAGCATTAAATACAAAAAACCATTCGAAGTGTTTTTGAGTTCGATAAAAGCTCTACTGCTTAAATAAACTCCGATAAATACTACCGAAAATCCCAGTAGCGTTCCATAAAAATTATCAAAAGCGTGATAGCGAGCTATATCCTTAATAAATAAACTTGTAATCAGTAAAGCTATACCCGTTAAGCCTGCAAGTTGCATAAGCCACCTTGTTTTGTGAATGCTGATGCGGTATTGCAATAGTTTTATAAATCGTGTTATATTAAAATTGTTCATTTTATCTAAATTTTAATGATTAAAAAATATTTTCAAACACCTTATGATTTTCAGTTACAGCTTTAAACAACATTTCAATATCGGTATTTGTGTGTTCGTTGTCGGTATTTAAACAAATGGCATCATACATTGTAAATCTTTTTTCGTACCACAAGATATTACTGTTGTCATCAATATTTTCCAATGTTTTAAATGCTATTTTCTCACCTATCGTATCGTAATTTTGATTAAAAATCACTTTACCTTTGTTGATAATAATTATAGGGTCGAGCAGGTTGTTAAGGTCGCGTATTTGATGTGTCGAAATAATAAAACTGCGGCTTTCGTTAATTGCCGATGCAAGCAATCGTCGCAAAATTTCTTTTGAAGGAATATCCAATCCGTTTGTTGGTTCGTCAAGTATCAGATACTTTGTATTTACCGCCAACCCGAAACATAAAAGCACTTGCTTTTTTTGTCCGAACGATAAACTTCTTAAATTTTTTTCAGAGGTTAACCCAAATGTATTTAAATATCCAGTAAACTCCGAGTAGCTGAATTTAGGATAAAACTTACCGTGAATTTCGGCAAATTCTTTGGCGGTTTTGCCTTGAAGTTCAAAATCTTCGGGAACAAAAAACACTTCTTGCAGTGTTTCGGGTAAACGCTTTGACGATACTTTACCGTTTATTAAACACTCACCCGATTTGGGAAACAACATTCCGATTATTAATTTCAACAGAGTTGTTTTTCCGGCTCCGTTTCGTCCCAATAGTCCGTAAATACTACCGGGTGTTAGTGTTAACGACAGTTCTTTTATCAGTTCTTGTCGTTTGCTATACGAAAAATTTATATTTTTTAAATCTATCATAGTGTATTAGTTTATTAAGACACTGCAAATGTAAAATTATTTTTCTTATATTTCCAAATAAATTGACAAAAAAATTTATTTTTGTTAGAAATTATTAATAAAATGAATTTATTTCTGTTACATAAAATGTACACCCGCCACGGAAAAGGACTCTTTGAGTGTTGGATAAATTGATATACCTTTCTTTAAAATAATTTTTAGTAATAAAAATGTAATCTCATATTTTCAGGTGAATGAAAATATGAGATGTTTATTTACAAAAAGATTTCGTTATTAAGTAATATTTTGGTTGAATAAATAACCGTATTTTACTCATACAGTTTCGTTTAGAGAATATTATACATTTTAAACAAAAGAAAATGAATAATCAAAAAAAAGCATATTTATTGGTTTTTACGGCAACATTTTTATGGTCAACGGTGGCTGTACCTTTTAAAATAGGGCTTAAATACTTTCATTTTATTCATTTTCTGTTTATTACAATTTTTATAGCTGTTGTAGTGTCATTTATTTCTTTGTTGGTATCTAAAAAATTGCACTTGCTAAAAACTCTTACTAAAAAACAGTGGTTGCTGTCAATAATTGCAGGTTTTTTAAACCCGTTTTTATATTACTTGATGCTTTTTAAAGCATATTCACTATTGCCGGCACAAATAGCACAAGCATTAAACTATACTTGGCCTATTGTTCTTGTGTTGTTATCGGCACTGTTTTTAGGGCAAAAGTTGAATCTCAAAAGTTTATTGGCATTACTTATCGGGTTTGCGGGAGTTTATTTAATAGCTTCACAAGGAAATCCGTTAAATATTCAGCCGGCAGAGCCTTTCGGGGTTATTCTTGCTATATCGACATCGGTAGTTTGGGCAAGTTTTTGGATTATAAATACAAAGTTAAAAACCGATAGTTTTGTTAATCTGTTTATTAATTTTTTAACAGGATTACTACTTACTTTTCCACTTATTTTTTTAGAACCTTTTAATTATTCAATTCCCCTTACGGGATGGATTTCAGTGATTTATTCGGGCATTTTCGAAATGGGAATAACATTTGTGATATGGCTTTCGGCAATGAAACTAACATCACGCACCGACAAAATAAGTAACTATGTATTTCTTTCACCTTTTATATCACTGTTTTTTATTCATCTTATACTGCACGAAAATATTTATTACACTACATTTACGGGATTATTGTTTATTATCGGGTCAATATTTTTAAATCGCCGGTTTTCGAAGAAAATTAAATAATTATAAGATTGTCCATTTAAATATAAGGTTCTACTGTTATTTTAATGGGTTTGTAAATCTTCTTCTTTTTTTAGTGGAAAAAACG
>CAYRJP010000239.1:0-4258 GCA_964424425.1 uncultured Bacteroidales bacterium
ATACTGCTGCTATAGAGCACATTCGAGCTGTAGTATCGTTTGATTTTTGCATTAAAGCATAAAGTTGTTTATATATTCTGCCGTATCTGCCTGCCTTTTTATTTTTATCCATAAAATAAAGTTTTTCAACATTAGTAGAAATACAAAAATAAACTAATATTTTAATCTCAAAAAAAAGATTACTTTTGCAGGCTCAAATTAATATTTAGGTATGTCATTCAACGAAGAGATAAAAAGAAGGAGAACATTTGCCATTGTCAGTCACCCTGATGCAGGAAAAACAACACTTACAGAGAAGTTATTATTATTCGGAGGTGCTATTCATGTTGCAGGAGCAGTAAAATCGAATAAAATTAAAAAAACCGCTACATCCGATTTTATGGAAATAGAACGTCAGCGGGGAATTTCCGTAGCTACATCGGTTATGGGATTTGAATATAACGGAACAAAAATAAACATTCTTGATACTCCGGGTCACCAGGATTTTGCCGAAGATACTTTCAGAACTCTTACTGCCGTTGACAGTGTAATAGTGGTTATTGATGCTGCCAAAGGAGTAGAGCCGCAAACAAAACGATTAATGGAAGTATGTCGAATGCGAAAAACTCCTGTTATTGTTTTTGTTAATAAGGTTGACCGCGAAGGTAAAGACCCTTTCGATTTGCTTGATGAAGTTGAAGAACAACTTAAAATTAAGGTGCGACCTTTAAGTTGGCCTGTGGGAATGGGGAAAAAACTTAAAGGTATTTACAATATTTTCAACAGTAAGTTTTATTATTTTTCGGGCGAAGATAAAACTACCGCCGAAGAACCTAAAGAGTTTAAAGATTTAAACGATAGTGAACTGGATAATACTTTAAAAGAACAAGCTCAACAACTACGTGATGACCTTGAATTGATAAACGGTGTTTATCCCGATTTTGATTTAAATGAATACTTAAATGCAGAAACAGCTCCCGTGTTTTTTGGCAGTGCACTGTATAATTTTGGTGTAAAAGAACTTTTAGAGTCATTTATTCATATTGCACCACATCCGCAACCATCAACAACCGAAGAGAGAGAAGTTGACCCTTTTGAAAATAAATTTACGGGGTTTGTATTTAAAATTCATGCCAATATGGACCCGAAACACCGCGACCGTATTGCCTTTGTTAAAATATGTTCGGGTGTTTTCAAGCGAAATACAAATTATCATCATGTAAGATTAGGGCGAAATTTAAAGTTTGCCACTCCTACGGCTTTTATGGCTGAAAAAAAGAGTATTGTTGAACAGGCTTTTCCCGGTGATATTATCGGGCTTCACGATACCGGAAATTTTAAAATCGGTGATACACTTACCGAAGGTGAAATAATTAATTTTAAAGGATTACCAAGTTTCTCACCCGAGATGTTTCGTTATATTGAAAATGCCGACCCAATGAAAGCAAAACAGTTGGCAAAAGGCGTCGATCAGCTTATGGATGAAGGTGTAGCTCAGCTATTTACTCTTACCATGAACAATCGAAAAATAATAGGATGTGTGGGACAATTACAATTTGAAGTTATCGAATACAGACTTTTACATGAATACAATGCAAAATGTAGATATGAGCCTGCCACTCTTTATAAAGCATGTTGGATAAAACCAAATGACAAAACCGAATGGGAAGATTTTAAAAAACGTAAGTTTAAATCTTTGGCAAAAGACAAGCACGGAAGAGATGTTTATTTGGCAGAATCACCGTATGATTTACAAATGGCACAATCAAAATTTAAAAGTATAGATTTTTATTTTACTTCGGAGTTTTAAAACTCCAAAGTAAAATAAAAACATTATTTCACTTGCACTTTCAGCAATTCTTTGTTTTCAATTTTTGCAATTAATTCATCGCCTATATTTACCGCTCCTACTCCTGCCGGTGTTCCTGTAAATATAAGGTCTCCTATTTTCAAAGTAAAATATTTTGATATGTGTGCAATAATTGCATCAAACGAAAAAATCATATCCGCCGAATTACCTTGCTGAACCGATTCTCCGTTTTTAATTAGTGAGAAATTTATATTGTTAACATTGTTAAAATCTGTTTTTGACAGAAATTCACCCAAAGGAGCAGCTCCGTCAAATGCTTTTGCTTTTTCCCAAGGCAATCCTTTGCTTTTTAGTTTTGCCTGCAAATCGCGAGCGGTAAAGTCAATGCCTACTCCTATTTCATCGTAATAACGATGTGCAAATTTTTCGGCAATATTTTTACCTAATCTGTTTATTTTTATTACTAATTCAACTTCGTAATGAATATCATTTGAAAAATCGGGATAATAAAACGGCATATTTTTTTTTAATAAAGCTGTTTCGGGCATCATAAAAATTACAGGCTCATCGGGCACCGGATTATTCAACTCTTTGGCGTGGTCAATATAGTTTCTGCCTATTGCTATTATCTTCATTTGTTTAAAAAATTAGCGATTTATAAACTCAAACATAGCAAAAAATATGATATGCATCACCAAAAATATTTTTCTAAACATATTTTATGTAAAAAAAGCGATACTTAAAAAAATTATATTTGTGGGAAACAATCTATTTAAATTTATTAATAACAACTTAAAAAAACGGAGGACTTATGTCAAAAAAAAATGTCATTATTATCGGAGCAGCCGGTCGTGATTTTCACAATTTTAATACTTACTATCGCGACAACGAAGATTATAACGTAGTAGCATTTACGGCAGCTCAAATACCCGATATTGACGGAAGAAAGTATCCGGCAGAACTTGCAGGAAAACTATACCCCAACGGTATTCCTATTTATGCTGAGCAAGATTTACCTAAACTTATCAAAGATTTGAATGCTGATACTTGTATTTTTTCATACAGTGATGTTCCTTACAATAGAGTGATGAATTTGAGTGCTGTTGTTAATGCAGCAGGAGCAAACTTTGGTTTATTAGGACCAAAACAAACTCAAATAAAAAGTACTAAGCCTGTTATTGCTGTTGTGGCAACACGCACAGGATGTGGTAAAAGTCAGACATCACGTAAAGTGATAGAACATTTAATGGCAAAAGGCTTAAAGGTTGTAGCTATTCGCCACCCGATGCCTTACGGCGATTTGAATGCTCAAAAAGTTCAGCGTTTTGCTGATGTTTCCGACTTGAAAAAACACAAATGTACTGTTGAAGAGATGGAAGAATATGAACCTCATGTTGTTCGCGGTAATGTTATTTACGCAGGTGTTGATTACGAAGCTATTGTTCGCGAAGCAGAAAAAGACCCCGACGGATGTGATGTTATTTTGTGGGACGGCGGAAACAACGACTTCCCGTTTTATGTATCTGATTTAACTATTACTGTTGCCGACCCTCATCGTCCGGGACATGAATTATCTTACTATCCCGGAGAAGTAAACTTACGTATTGCCGATGCAATTGTTATCAATAAAATGGATTCGGCATCTCCCGAAGGAATACAAATTGTTCGCGAAAGTATAGCAAAAGTTAATCCTAATGCTATTGTTATTGATGGTGCTTCACCAATTAAAGTTGACAATCCCGAGCTAATTAAAAATAAAAAAGTATTGGTTGTTGAAGACGGACCTACTTTAACTCACGGAGAAATGAAACTTGGTGCAGGTATTGTTGCCGCTCAAAAATTTGGTGCTTCAGAGCTTGTTGACCCTCGCCCGTTTACAGTTGGGAAATTAACTGAAACATTTAAAACTTATCCTAACATAGGAACTTTACTTCCGGCTATGGGATATGGCGAAGAACAACTTAAAGACCTTGAAACAACAATTAATAATAGCAATTGTGATTCTGTAATTATAGGAACTCCTATTGATTTGAATCGTATTATTAATATTAATAAACCTACTACTCGTGTTTATTACGATTTACAAGAGATAGGAAGCCCTGATTTATCAGGTGTTTTAGAAGATTTTGTTGCAAAACATAACTTAAAGAAATAAGTTATAACTCTCAAATAATAAAAAAGCCGCTTAAAGCGGCTTTTTTATTATTATTTAAAATTATTTTATACACTTGCACTTTCACAAGGCATCTTTCTGTCAACTTTTTTTATCATTCCCTGCAAAGCTTTTCCCGGTCCTACTTCAACAAACGACTCTGCACCTGCTGTAATCATATTTTGAACTGTTTGCGTCCATTTTACCGGAGCTGTAAGCTGTTTTTTTAAATTTTCTTTAATAATATCGGTATTAGTTTCAGGCTTAGCTGTTACATTCTGATAAACAGGACAAACAGGTTGAGAAATTTCAGCTTC
>CAYRJP010000240.1:0-4226 GCA_964424425.1 uncultured Bacteroidales bacterium
AAATGCCGTAAGTTCACTATTTCACAACTCCTACTGCATAAGTCGGGTTAAAATGTAATCTCTTGGGCGAGAATAAAATAACTCAATACAATTGTAAATAAATCTACATTTTGTATGAAACTGAACTGATTTAAGAGAAAATGTTATTGGATGTATATTCGGTATTATAAAATGATACTTTTGCCAATTAGCATCTTTCTCAGAAAACTCTTGTAATATCCAAGCAATTCGTTGCAATTGCATATCGTGAGCAACAATTATCACATTGTTATTTATTTTTCCTATACTATATAATGAATCAAGTTTGTATAAAGCAAATTTTACAGCGTTATAGGTGTTTATATAGCTATCGGTATGTTCATGCATAAGAATAAAACTATTAGAATCCCTATTCTCTTGCCACGCAAGCATATTACCATATTGCCCAATAATTATTTTCCCGTTAATATTATTACTTATCCACTTTTGTAATTTTTCATTAGCCCTACCCGGCAATAATTTTCCACTACTTTCTTCATTTAATCCAAATCCAAAAACAATAACCGATCCTGCATTTTCAATTAAGCTATTATTGTAAACATCTTGATTTACTCTAATCCATGCGGAAGAAAGCATATTAAATACCGAAATGTATCCAACAAATAGAACAATTATCAACAAAACATTCATGAACAACATGAATTTCTTTTCATTAAATTTATCATCCTTTTTAGCATCTTTTCTAATTGCTATACCATAACCTATTGCTGTGCTTAAAAGAAAAGCTATTATTGGTATAAAAATTATCAATAGAAAGTAAATTGTAGCAATAATAATTGGTAAGAATACATTAAAAACATTCATAACACTATTTTTTTCCTATATTTATTCCAAAAAAATTCTCAATTTTATTATTTATAAGAATCATTAATTCTTCTTCCATATAGTCATATTCATCAGGAATATAGAGACAGATAATTCGTTTTGTTTTGTATAAATCGGGAAATTTTGCTCTTATTATATTTCTATGTTTTTTTTCCATAACAAAAATATAATCAGACCATTCAAGAATATTTCTATTAATACAAATATTTGCACTTATATCTGTACCTGCCGATTTAACAATAAAACGGGAGTCATTTTTATACATCTTTTCTGCTGTTAAACTTCTAATTTTGTTTGCAGTGCAAATAAATAATATTTTTTTCATTTTTGACATTCGTTTTCTTTCAATAAACGTCAACTTTCATATATTTGAAATTTTGTAATTAAATATAAAGCAATTTAATTTCAAAATTACACATTCGTAACTTTTGCTTTTTAATTATTTTTACAGTGCAATACCTAAACCCAACGTAAAATAAGACACTCCCGATGAACGCACATATCCGACATCCTCAACACCTCCATATGGTTGCGAAATAAATCCGAAATCTGCTATTAAAAAATATTTGTGAGTTAAATAATATTGATATTCGGCATTATAATTTATTACAACACCTTTCTCTTCTGCATCAAGACTACTCGAAAAAGTTTTTCTAAATCCGATATAAAGACAAGGCTTTAATACCATATTATTGTTAAAAATAAAACGCCATTTAACAGAAGCATTTATTTCAAACATTTTAATATCATCAAAAGGAATAATATGCTTTCTTCCGTCCCAAGTGCCTAAATATACTTCATCACCTTTTTTTATAGATTTACCTTTATATAAAATATCATCAATATTAAATTTTGCATAATTAATATTTAACCCAATTGAAAATCTTGATGTTAGATTATAATCTGCAACTATTTTTATTAACGGTGAAACTTTATTTCTTATCTCAATCGTAGAATCAGGCTCAAAATTAATATGATAAGAGCCTTCAACTTTTCCTGAGAGTAATGCTCCTCCATTAATAGAAATTTCAAGTTTTTTATTTGATAAATCTTGAGAATAAGCAGACATTGTATTAAGAAAACAAATAAAAACTATATTAAAAAATAAGTAATATACTATTGGTTGTAATAATTTGATTTTTATGTTTTTTTTCATAATAATATTTCCCGATTTTATTAATCTTTATTTAATACAATAGTTCGTTAAATTCTTAACCACTAATTTATTGAATTACAAATAGTTAAGAAGAAGTATATTTTCTGCATTTATTTCTTTAATAATCAATAGATTACACGAACTTACATAATCAACTATTGTTAATTATTACTATAGTTTTTCTGATAATATTTTACTGTCTTGTTCCTGTCCAACTGCCTTCATCACTCAAAGACATATAACTGTATGTCCCTATACCTGAATCTTCGTTAATTGTTCCAATAAATTTTATCTTATTGTTTATATCACCAAAATAAACAACATTACCCGATACAAAACCCTTTAAATCTTCATTCGTTAAATTGATAAGAGGCACATCAATAGTTCCTGTTAACAAAGTATCAGTTTGGGTAACATTTGCCGAAAAAGTACCGCTAATCGAATTATCCTTATTCGTCCAAGTGCCTGTCCATTTCCCTTCAAAATTTACTTTTTTGGTTATTACCTTATTTGCATTTAAGGTAGTTGTGCCTGAACATCTGTATGTTCCTTTATACCATTCCCAAGTTGCTGTTCCTTTAGCCTTATTATTATCTGTTATTGTACCGGTAAAACTAATATCTACTTTGCCCTTACCTGATGGAAGAGTACCTTCCCACGAAATTTTAGTTCCGTCAATAGTTCCGTCAATCTCATCTCCGTTAGGATAAATAGTTACCTTTAAATTGTTATCTTGTTGTTTGATTTTAAAGATTTCCATTTTTTGATCTGTTTTAGTAGTACCGCTACAGTTACCTACTATTGTTTCATTTACAATCCAAAACCCGCTGATATCTCTTTTTACATCTTTTATATCACTATTTTCTTCTTTTTCACAAGACGAAAAAATAATAAGCAATAATAAACAAGCAAGTTTAAATAAATCATTGTTTGGTTTCATAATAAATTAATTTAAAGTTTAGTAGAAAAATATTTTCAAAAATATATTTAATATCATTAAAACTTATTTTATATGGGACGAACAACAATTATTTGGGATAAATAACAATATTAAGTAGTTAGTGAAAAATTAAATGATTTTTCACTAATAAAAAAGCTCTATGCAAAGTTTTGTGAGTTTAAAAACAATGATATCTCTTTTTTATAATTTCTAGAAACGGGTATCGGTTGGTTAATATTGTTAAATAGCAGTTTATATCCTTTGTGTGAACTGATTATCTTTTTGGCATGTTTTAAGTTTACAATATAGCTTCGGTGGCATCTTTTAAATTCAGGAAATTCTTTCAATACTGTATCAGCCAATTTTAAAGTTAATCTCAATAATATATGTTTAAGTTTATTATTTTCAATATAAAATATATCAATATAATTATCGGCACAAGTTATGTAACAAAGCTCATCTCTTCGTATTTTAAAAGGCTTTCCGTTGTTATCGGTAAATTTTATAAATTTATTCTCATTTTCAATTTTCGATTCTAAATTAATATTATACTCTGTTAGTTTCTTTTTAAGCTGATAATTATAATGCATCAATACCATAAACAAACTAATTACAGTTCCCAAACTAAGTGTATAGCCTTGCATTTCAAAAAAATACCGAATTATAATATTCCCTTTAAAAAAAACAATTGTTACCATAAGTGCATTAACAAAACCAATGCATATTAATAGCCAAGTATTCCAAATAATAGCACGACCTATAGTAAAGTAACTAAAAATATATTTCTGAATCACAAATAAATTAATGAACATTACAAAACCTGTAATAACTCCACAACTAACACTTAATGATAAAATAAACTTTCTCTCGGTATAGCCATAACCAAAAGGCATAAACATAAATATAAACAGTGATACAAAAAAGGAAGGTATAATCACCATATATATTCTAAAATGTTTGTTCTCAAACAAATCGTAAGGTCTTGACAAAATACTTTTTAATTGCCCCGGCATATTATTGATGTAAAAAACCAATATTTTTGTACAAGATAAAAATACATTATTTTTCAATTAATTAAAAATGTATTTTCTTATCATTCAGAAATTAACAATCTCATTCTCAATTATTTTTAAAATATCAAGTAAGCCGGGATTAAGATTTACATTTTCCGCAAAGAGTATAAAAACAAAAAAAATTATTGTGTAATTATATTTTTATGTAACAAATTACTGAACCTGTCGAAGTGACATCTCAATATTACTATCG
>CAYRJP010000241.1:0-4217 GCA_964424425.1 uncultured Bacteroidales bacterium
AAAAAACAAAATCGACATTTTACCGGTTAAGGTAAAAAAACAAATAGTATATTTGTTGTTGATAATGGCGATAGTAATAAAAGTATTACCAATTGCGTTTCAAATTGTAAAATATCTAATTTAACTATGAATAAAAAAAATCTTGTTAAAATACTAAATAAAGAGATAACAATATTAGCCGATTTTATCGACGGATTTGATGAAGACGGCGAAGTGCATCCAATAGAAATTGACCTTACTCTATCGAAAGTAAAAGATATTTACGATGAACTGCTTTTGCTTAAAGATGAAAAAAACAGTAAAAGTTTAGACGAAGAAGTAAAACAAACAACATCCGTAATATCCGATAATATTGAAACAGTTAAATCGGTAAATGAATTTGAAAAAAATGATCATAAGGATATTTTTGAGATAATGCCCGAAAATAATGAATCAGAAAAAAATATTAATGAAGTTAATGTTTCACAAGCTGAATCTGTTGATGTTAAATCGGATATCGACAATACAGAAAAAATAAATCAAATAAACGAGAATATAGAACCCGAACAAAAAGATACAAATAAAAAGGAGATAGAAAAAGAAGAACCGACACAAAAAAATATTTATGTCGAACCTGAAATTATACAAGAATCATCAAATAATAAAGAGGTAGTTGAGAATGAAAAAACAGTTGAGCAACAGCAAAAAGATAAACCGGAAAAGAAAAAAATTATAGCCGATACTTTTGCCAACAAAACACCTTCTATCAATGATATGATGGCAAGAGCAAAAAGCAACAAAGACCTTGCTTCGAGTTTGAAAAACGGTCCTGTAAAAGATCTTACCAAAGAGATAAAACTAAACGATCGTATTTGGTATATCAACGAGCTGTTCAGTAAAAATGCAAACTCATATGAGAATGCGGTAAATACCATAAATTCAGCAAATAATCTTGATGAAGCTCTTGAATATTTATTCTCTAATTTTAAATGGGATCAAAACAGAAAGAGCACAATCAGTTTCCTTGAGCTTGTATTCAGACGTTTTGCATAAAGTAAAATATATTTAACGTTGTTTGCAAACAACATTTTTAATAAATATCAAAAAATGGCAAAATTATATATTGTTCCTACGCCTATCGGTAATCTCGAAGATATTACATTGCGTGCATTGCGAATTTTAAAAGAGGCTGATTTTATTCTTGCCGAAGATACCCGCACATCGGGTAAGTTGCTGAAACATTACGAAATACAAAGTCGTTTGCAAGCATATCATAAATTCAACGAACATAAATCTGTTGCCGGATTTATTGAAAAAATAAAACAATCGAATATGGTTGCACTTATAAGCGATGCGGGAACACCCGGAATTTCAGACCCGGGATATCTTTTGGTAAAACACTGTATTGACAATGATATTGAAGTAGAGTGTTTGCCCGGAGCAACCGCTCTTATTCCGGCAATTGTTAATTCGGGATTACCAAACGACCGTTTTATTTTCGAAGGATTTTTACCACAAAAAAAAGGACGACAAAAGCGTATAGAGGCTTTAAAAGAAGAGCAGCGAACTATTGTTTTTTATGAATCGCCTCATAGATTAATTAAAACTTTATCGCAATTGCTTGAATTTTTAAACGAAGATAGAAAGGTTAGTGTAAGTCGTGAACTTACAAAGATTTACGAAGAAAATTTTAGAGGAACATTATCGCAAGCAATAGAACATTTCTCAGAAAGAAGCATAAAAGGAGAGATTGTAATAGTGTTGGAAGGGAAAAATTAACAATTTGCATTTTTGTTTAATTTCTTGTAAGTTTGATAAAAGAACTATTAATAAAAGGGTGTTAAATTTATGTATAAAGCAGTAATTGTTGACGACGAGCTTGATGCTATAGAGTCGGTTAAACTTTTGTTAAACGAAAATTTTCCTAATATTGAGATAGAAGGAACAGCTCAATCTGTAACTCAGGCTCTTGAAGTTATTCCTAAAGCATCACCGGATATTGTTTTTCTTGATATTGAGATGCCCGACGGCAAAGGCTTTGATGTGTTAGAACGCATTCAAAATCGTAATTTCAGTGTTATTTTTATTACAGCTTATAATCAATATGCAGTAAAAGCTTTTAAGTTTTCGGCTATTGATTATATACTTAAGCCTATTGATATCGACGATTTTGTAAAAGCTGTTGAAAAAGCGATGAAAAATGTATCGCTTACTCACAATGTGGAAGATAAAATAAATGTTTTACTTGAAAATATTAACGGAAATAAACCCGAAAAAATAGCTATATCAACATCTGAAAGTATTGAGTTTGTAAACATATCGGATATTGTTCAGATACAAGCAGAGGGAAGTTATTCGGTTTTAAAATTTCTTGATAATTCAAACTTAATGGTTTCTAAAAACCTTGGTGAGTTTGAGAATTTACTTGAAGACCATCCTTTTTATCGCACACATCAGTCTCATTTAATAAATTTACTCCATGTAAAAAAAGTTAACAGACTTGGTAATGAAATTGTAATGGATGATAGTTCCATAGCTTTTTTATCGCGACGAAAAAAAAATCAGTTTATGGAAATAATGTCGAATATGGTGCAACAAAAAAAATAAATTTATTTCTTAAGTTCTATTATCATTGCACTTTTTGCGGGAATATTTATTTCCGACAAGTTATCAATATTTGTTTGTGTAATAATCTCTTTCCCTGTTCTATAATCTTTTAAAATTTCGTTAAAACGGTCGGTTTTAACTGTTTTTGCATCGTTGTTATTGTTATTTAAAATAACCATTACCGCTTTGTTATTGTTGTATCTGAAATATACGTAAATACCGTCTTGTGGTAAAAACTGCATAAGTTTACCGTTGTGAATTACATCACAATTTTTTCGCCATTTCAGTAAACCCGACAAAAAATCGTAGGCATCGTTTTGCTCTTTTGTTCTTCCTGAAGGTAAAAATGCGTTAACGGTATCATTTGCCCATCCTCCCGGAAAGTCTTTGCGAATATAGCCGTGTCCCATATGCTCTTGTCCGCTCATCAGAATTTCGGTACCGTAATAAATTTGCGGAATACCACGAATAGTAAGTAAAAATGCAAGACCCATTTTATATTTTTTAATGTCTTTGCCCATGGTTTCAAAATACCTGTTAAGGTCGTGATTGTCGGCAAAAATCAGCAATTTATCGGGGTTTGCATATACAAAATCCTGAGCCAGCACATAATACAATTTTGCTGTTCCGTCTGTCCATCCTTCACTTTCGTTAAATGCCGAGCTGATGGCGTAAAACATGGGAAAGTCGGTAATGCTGGGAATATGCGAATTGTATCCGTCGCTGTTGTGAGCATCCTTTTGAAAATAAGCTGCAATAGGAATTTTTTGCACCCAAGTTTCTCCTACAATGTTAAAATCGGGATATTCTGTGGTAACAGTCTGTGCCCATTTTGCCATAAATTCCTTAAACGGATATGGTTGTGTGTCAACTCTTATGCCGTCAATGCCCGAAAACTCTATCCACCATATTGTATTTTGAATAAGGTAAGTAGCAAGAATAGGATTGTTTTGGTTAAGGTCGGGCATATTTTTATCAAACCAGCCGGTAAGCATTATATTACGGTCGTAATTTGATGCGTGAGGGTCGGTAATTACGCTTCCGCGAAAATTAGAGCGTGTAAACTCATTGTGTTGGTTAACCCAGTCGGGCGAAGGCAAATCTTTTATAAACCAGTGATTTATACCGCAGTGGTTAAATATCATATCCATAATAATTTTCAATCCTTTTTGATGTGCCTGATTTACAAGGTCGGCAAAAAGGTCGTTTGTTCCCATTCGCGGGTCAACTTTGTAAAAATCGGATATTGCATAGCCGTGATACGAGTAAGTCGCCTGATTGTTTTCCAAAAACGGATTCATCCAAATTGTGGTAAAACCTGTGTTTGCAATATAATCAAGATGATTAATAACGCCTTGCAAATCGCCTCCGTGTCGTCCGTCGGGATTTGAACGGTCGGCTTTTTCAAGCATTCCTTTCATACTGTCGTTGTCGGGATTTCCGTTTGAAAAACGGTCGGGCATCAGCAAATATACGGCATCCGAAGCATCGAAACCTTGATGTGTATTTTTACTTGTCTTACGTTGTTTTAGTTCATAGTTGTATTTGGCTACCGTTTTCTTTCCCTGTTTAAAAACAATGGGGAAACTGCCTGCTTTGGTATTTTCATTAATATTTACATAAATAAACAG
>CAYRJP010000242.1:0-4202 GCA_964424425.1 uncultured Bacteroidales bacterium
CTCTAGCTTCTAATCTTATGGCAATCGTTTATATTTACTGAAATCAGGGTTTCGTTTTTCAAGAAAAGCATTTTTTCCTTCTTGAGCTTCGTCAGTATAGTAATACAGCATAGTGGCATTTCCTGCAAGTTCTTGTATTCCGCTTTGACCGTCAAGCTCGGCATTTAGTCCTGCTTTAATCATACGGAGGGCAATAGGAGAGTGCTGAAGAATTGTTTTACACCAATCAACAACTTCATCTTCGAGATTTTCTAAAGGAACAACTTTATTTACCAATCCCATATCAAGAGCTTCTTGTGCTGAATATTGGCGACAAAGAAACCAAATTTCGCGAGCTTTTTTTTGTCCTACAATACGAGCGAGATATGAAGAGCCGAAACCGCCGTCGAAACTTCCCACTTTTGGGCCTGTTTGTCCGAATATTGCATTTTCGGAAGCAATAGTTAAATCACACATTACATGTAATACATGTCCGCCGCCTATTGCGTATCCGTTTACCATGGCAATAACAGGTTTTGGAATACTTCGAATTTGTTTTTGCACATCAAGAATATTTAAACGAGGAACGCCATCTTTGCCCATATATCCGGCTCTGCCTTTAACTTTTTGGTCGCCGCCGCTGCAAAATGCTTTGTCGCCCGTACCGGTAAGCACTACAACGCCAATATTGGGGTCTTCGCGGCAAATAGCCATTGCATCGCTTAATTCCATAGTAGTTTCGGGACGAAATGCATTTCTTACTTCGGGACGATTAATGGTTATTTTAGCTATTCCTTCAAAAAAATCAAATTTTATATCTTCATATTCTTTTATTGTTGTCCATTCTCTTTTCATAGTTTTATTTATTTTTATTAACTTGTGGAATCAGTTACAAAAGTAACTTTTTTTTGAAAATATTATATTAACCGACTCTTAAATTACTGTAATCTGATATTATGAATAAGGTTATTAAATTTTTAATGCCCAAACGAGATTTTAGTTATTTTGAAAGACAAAAAAGTATATTCTTTGTTTGGCAACAGTTTATCAGTATTATAGTTATATTATTAGCGATAGCATATGATTTAATTTTTCCTTCGGACAATTTTTTAATTTCGTTTTTATCAAAAATAACAGCTTTTGTTTTTATTATTTCTATTGTATTTTATTTTAAACATAAAGGGTTAAAAGCGGCGGGAAATGTTTATTCTTTAGGAGTGGCAATAATTCTTGCCGGATGGATGAATATTGTTCCTGAAGATATTCCTATTTATTATAAATATATTCAAGGATTTTATTCAATATTTGGAATTCTTGTTTTTTCAATGTTTTTTGCTACACGTAAAATAATGTTGATAAATGCTTTATTGTTTTTATTTACAACTACAAGAATATTTATTTATGCTATAAACCATTATCCTGATACAGACATTTATGTGTTTGGTTATTTTAACCATTTGCTAATGTTATTGTTAGTTGTTATTGTATTATATTTTGCAAGTAAATTTTCGGAATTTGCAGTTAACAAAGCAAATAGAGAGAAAGAGATAGTTCAAGAACGAAACAGGGAATTATTGGCATCAGAGGAAGAAATAAGAGCTACAAATGAAGAGTTGTTGGCAACAACAGAAGCATTAAAAGGGAAAAATAATGAATTGCTTGCAGCAGAAGAAGAATTAAAAGCAAATAATGAAACATTAAAAGAGTTAAACGAGAAATTATTGGAGAGTAAACACAGATACGGAATGCTTTCTGATTTAAATACAGAAGGAATAATTATAAGTAAAAATAATATTGTTTATGATATTAATAAGTCAATAACAGATATAACAGGGTATTCAAAAGATGAATTGTTAAATACCGATTTTATAAAGATTTTAATAGTAACTGAAGATATTGATAAGGTAAAAAATATTTTGAAAAAAGATTTTTCTTTACCTATACAAGTAAGAGGAATAAAAAAGAATAAAGAACTAATTTGGTTGGAGATAGAGAGTAAGAAATATAATTATCGTAGAGAAAATGTAGTGGCAGTTGCTGTTAGAGATATAACATTAAATGTGTTACAAGAATCTGAATTAAAAAAAAGCAGAGAACAGTTTCAACAACTTTTTGATAATTTACCAACTTCTATGGTATTGGCAGAGCTATTGTATGATAATGGTAAACCTTATGATTATAAGATATTGAAGGCTAATAACGCATTTAAAAAAGTAATAAAACATTATTATAAAAATATTACAGGAACACAACTTAATAAAAAAAATGTGCCTTTTTGGGTATCAATAGGACAAAAACTTATTGAAAATAAAAAAAATATTGTTGATGAGTTTTATTTTGAAGATAATGATGCTTATTACGCTATTACAGGTTATCATATAGTAGATAATAAATTTGGAATAATTTTTCAGAATATAACAACAAGAAAAAGAAATGAAGAAAAAATAAAAAAACTTACAACTGCAGTAGAGCAAAGTGCAAATACGATTGTTATTACCGATGTACACGGAAATATTGAATATGTAAACCCGAAGTTTACAGAAGTAACAGGATATACATCTCAAGAAGCAATAGGTCAAAATCCGCGAATATTAAATGCAGGAGTATTGCCAAAAGAGTATTTTACCGAACTTTGGGACACTATTACGGCAGGAGAGGTATGGCAAGGAGAGTTTTGTAATAAAACAAAATCGGGTAATCTGTTTTGGGAAAGAGTATTGATAACACCAATAACAAATGATAAAGGAAGGATAGTAAATTATTTGGCTGTAAAAGAAGATATTACAAGACAAAAAGAGATAGAGAAAGCCGTTAAAAAGCAAGAAAAAATATTTTCTTCTTTTATGGATAATATACCGATTTATGCTTATATAAAAGATGAAAATAATAATCTTATCTATGCAAATAAATATTTAAAAGATTTTTTTAATAAACTTAATGTAAGTTATGATGCTATGTCAGAAGTTATAGAACAAAATGTTAAAGAGTTGATAATAAAAGCTGATGAAGATATCTTAAAAAGAAGACATCCTATTAAAACAATAGAATTTAATACAAATATAACAGGAAAAAGTATGTGGCTGTTAGATATTAAATTTCCTATACAAATAGATGATAATAAGGGACTTTTGGGAGGTGTATCTTTTGATATTACGGATTTAAAAAAAACAGAGGTAGAACTTAAAGAAAGTATTTTTAGGTTTAAACAATTGGCAGATAGTACTATTGAAGGTATATTTATTCATAAAAATGGTATTATAATTGATGTAAATAAATCGTTGTTAAAAATAACAGGATATAATAAAAAAGAAGTTATAGGAAAAGATATAAGAATATTTATAGCACCAAAGTATTCTGATTATGCAGAAATTCAAATGAAAATATCATCTAAAGTTGTTTATGAAATAGAAGCTATAAAAAAAGACGGTTCATTATTTACTGTTGAAGTTACATCTCAAAGCATATCAAAAAAAGATGATATATGTATGGTTTCATTTCGAGATATTACCGAACAAAAACAAATGCAGCAAAAGATTTTGGCAACAATTATTCAAACCGAAGAAACTGAACGAAAAAGAGTTGCTCAAGAGCTTCATGACGGCATAGGTCCTTTGTTGTCAACAATAAAACTATATACTCAAACATATATAGCGTCTGATAGTGAAGAAAAAAGAAAAAAAATAGAAAAGCAATTAATTGTAAGTATTAATGATGCTCTTACGCAAGTATCCGAAATATCAAATAATTTAAGTCCGCATGTATTAACCGATTTTGGACTTAAAACAGCAATAGAAAAGTATATTGTAAGAATATCAAAAGTCTCTGATATTACGTTTGAGTTTGATTATAATATTAAGAATAAAATATCACATCCCATTGAAACAACAATATATCGTGTTGCTATTGAGTTGATTAATAATACTATAAAATACGCACAAGCATCAAAAATTGTATTGCTGTTTAACGAGGAAGATAAAAATATAAGATTTATTTATAAAGATAACGGAAAAGGGTTCGATTTTGAGATGACTAAACGAAAAGGTTTGGGAATGGGATTGTTTAATATAATTAATCGTGTAAAATCATTTAATGGCGAGGTAATATTTAATAAAGGAGAAGATAAAGGTATTGTATATGATATTTTAATACCCGAAAATTATTAATAAAAATTTCAGAGATAAAATATCTTTTATAATTCTACGAATTGAAAATATTGTTACTGA
>CAYRJP010000243.1:0-4200 GCA_964424425.1 uncultured Bacteroidales bacterium
TGAAATGCTTTAAGATAATCTTCAAGCACATTAAGAGTCATGATATCGAGGTCGTTGGTAGGCTCATCAAGAATCAAAAAATTAGGATTTTGCATAAGTACAGTCATAAGATATAAACGGCGTTTTTCACCTCCGCTGAGTTTATAAACATATGCATGATGCATTGGCGGAGGAAACAAAAAATAATTCAAAAACTGAACAGGAGAGAGGCGACGACCATCTCCAATGGCAATATCTTCGGCAACTTCTTTTATTACATCAATCACACGTTTATTTTCATCATAAGTAATTCCGCCTTGAGTGTAATATCCGAAAACTACCGTTTGCCCCACTTCAATATGTCCTTTATCAACAGGTAGTCTGCCTGTTATTAAGTTTAAAAGAGTGGTTTTTCCACTGCCGTTTTCTCCTACAATACCAACCTTTTCGCCTCGTTTGAAATTATAAGTAAAATCATCAACAATTTTAATCTTATCAAACGATTTACCGATATTGTAAATTTCAACAACTTTCTTACCCAGTCGGGCACTTTGCACATCAATTTTAACTTCGTCTTGATGCTTTTTTTTACTTGCAACTTCTTTTATTTCGTGAAAAGAGTCAATACGGTATTTGGCTTTTGTGGTGCGTGCCGATGGTGAGCGGTTTATCCAATCAAGTTCTTTTTTAAACAAAGCCCTTGCTTTGTCTATTTCTGTATTTTCGTTGTAAATACGTTGACTGCGTTTTTCAAGAAAATACGAATAATTTCCTTTGTATCTGAATATCTGATTATTATCCAGTTCAAGAATTGTATCACACACACGGTCGAGAAAATAGCGGTCGTGAGTAACCATTATCAATGTGCTCTTCGATGATTTTAAAAATTCTTCAAGCCATTCAATCATTTCTAAATCAAGGTGGTTGGTAGGCTCATCAAGAATTAAAATATCAGGTTCATTAAGCAAAACATTGGCAAGAGCCAGTCTTTTCTTCTGTCCACCCGACAAAAATTTTACTTTTTGATTTAAATCATCAATTTTTAATTGTGATAATACCTGCTTTACTCGCACCTCATAATCCCAAGCATTTTTAGCATCCATATTATGAATAGCCTTATCTAATCTATCGGCATTGTCATCGTTGCAAGCCTTTTCATACTCCTTAATAATCGACATAATTTCGCTTGACGATGAAAAGACTTCATCCATAACCGACAATTCGGGATTTAACTCGGGTTCTTGTGGTAAATATCCCACGGTAATATCATTTCTGAAAATCAGTTTCCCTGTATCAGGTGTATCAACACCGCCTAATATTCGCAATAGCGAAGTTTTTCCTGCTCCATTTTTTGCAATCAACGCTACCCGTTGGTCTTTATCAATGGTAAAGTTTATATTTTCAAAAAGCACCAAATCACCAAACGATTTGCTTATATCATCAACTTGAAGATAGTTCATTTTTAATTGTAATTTTATTTATCAACAAAAGTATATGAATTTTTTTAATATGTTACTCTTAATTTTAAACATAGCTATTGCAAATATGTTATTAATAAAACAGATATTTTGAATGTTGATAATATAAAATAAACTTATCGTTATTTCGTTTTGTCACTATTGTGATAATACCTATTTTTGACAGATTGAAAAAGTATCGTTATATTAGTATTACAAAAACGCAATAAAACAAACATAACAGGCATGGATTCTAAGTTTTCAAAAAAAATGAAAGATATTTTAACTTTTAGCAAAGAAGAAGCAATAAGGCTAAATACAAATTATATATCTACCGAGCATATTTTTTTAGGTATTTTACGCGATGGCGATGGTCTTGCTGTTGAAACTCTTATTCGCATGGGTGTTGATTTAATAGAAATAAAAAAATCAATAGAAAGAAAAATAAGAATAAAAGGTGAATCGGAAATTACCGATTATGAAAATATTCCTTTTTTGAAATCAGCTGAAAATGCACTGAAGATTGTTTTTTTAGAAGCACGCTCATTAAAAAACGATACAATAAATACCGCTCATCTGCTTTTGGCTATTTTACGCGACGATTCAAGCATAGTAACTATGACATTAAATGAATACGATATTAATTACGAAAAAGTAAAAGATATGATTAAACGCGAGCAAATAAAAAATATGTCTGACCAATTTAATGATGATGATGATTTTGGAAAACGTCCTGAAGGACATTCAAATCCACGACAAGATATTCCCAAATCGTCGTCGGAAACACCTGTTCTTGATAATTTTGGTATAGACCTTACAAAGGCTGCCGAAGAAAACAGACTTGATCCGATTGTGGGACGTGATACTGAAATAGAACGATTGGCACAGATACTTAGTCGTCGTAAAAAAAATAATCCCGTATTAATTGGAGAACCCGGAGTTGGAAAATCTGCCATTGTTGAAGGTATGGCTATAAGAATTCATAATAAAAAAGTTTCGCGAATACTTTTCGATAAACGAATAATAGCATTAGACCTTGCATCAATAGTAGCAGGAACAAAATATCGCGGACAGTTTGAAGAACGAATGAAAGCTATTCTTAACGAATTGCAAAAAAATGATAATATAATTCTTTTTATCGATGAAATTCATACCATTGTGGGAGCAGGCGGAGCAACAGGTTCACTTGATGCCGCAAATATGCTTAAACCCGCATTGGCACGAGGTGAAATTCAATGTATCGGTGCTACAACTCTCGATGAATATCGCCAATTTATTGAAAAAGACGGAGCTTTAGAACGTCGTTTTCAAAAAGTTATGGTAGAACCAACATCACCCGAAGAAACTGTTGAAATATTAAATAATATTAAAGAGAGATACGAAGAACATCATAATGTAAATTATACCGATGATGCTCTTGATGCTTGTGTAAAACTTACAAATCGTTACATCACAGACAGACATTTACCTGATAAAGCTATTGATGCTCTTGATGAATCAGGTTCAAGAGTGCACATCTCAAATATTAAAGTTCCGGTACGTATTGAAGAATTGGAAAAAGAAATTGAAGCTTTGCGACAAAAAAAGATTAAAGCTGTTAAAGACCAGAATTTTGAAATGGCGGCAGGTTTCAGAGATAAAGAAAAAAATTTACTCGAAGAGTTAGATAACGAAAAAGAAAAATGGGAACGCGATTTAATAAAATATCGCGAAACTGTTGCCGAAGAAGATGTTGCCGAAGTTGTGGCTATGATGACAGGCGTACCGGTGCAACGAATTGCTCAAACCGAAGGTAACCGTTTGCTTAAAATGTCTGATGAATTGAAAAAAGGAGTTATCGGGCAAGACGAAGCTATTGAAAAAATTGTAAAATCGATACAACGAAACAGAGTAGGACTTAAAGACCCTAATAAACCAATCGGTACTTTTATATTTTTAGGACCAACGGGTGTAGGAAAAACACAACTAGCCAAAGTGTTGGCTCAATATCTGTTTGACAGTAAAGACAACCTTATTCGTGTTGATATGAGTGAATATATGGAAAAATTTTCCGTATCGCGTTTAATTGGAGCTCCTCCCGGATATGTCGGTTACGAAGAGGGTGGACAGCTTACCGAAAAAGTACGTCGTAAACCATACTCTGTGGTGTTGCTCGATGAAATAGAAAAAGCTCATCCCGATGTATTTCACCTTTTGCTTCAAGTTCTCGATGAAGGCAGATTAACCGATGGATTAGGTCGTAGAATTGATTTTAGAAATACGATAATCATTATGACATCAAATATTGGAACACGTCAACTTAAAGATTTTGGTTCCGGTGTGGGATTTAATACTACAACAAAACAAAAATCATCAAACGATTTGGCTAAAACGGTAATTCAAAAAGCATTGAAAAATGCATTTACTCCTGAATTCTTAAATCGCATTGATGATGTAGTAATGTTCAATCAATTGACAAAAGATGATATTCATAAAATTATTGATATTGAGCTTGAAGGTCTTTACAGTCGCATTGAACAGATGCAATATAAACTAAAAATTACTCCAACAGCAAAAGATTTTATTGCTGAAAAAGGTTATGATGTTCAGTATGGTGCTCGCCCGCTAAAACGTGCAATTCAGAAATATCTTGAAGACGAAATGGCAGAAGCTATATTACAGGCTGAACTCTCATCAGGAGATACTATTGCCGTAACTTTCAACAAAAAGAATGAAAAAATTGTTATAAAAGTAGAGAAAAAGAAAACTGCGGAATAATTATTTA
>CAYRJP010000244.1:0-2912 GCA_964424425.1 uncultured Bacteroidales bacterium
AATCTTCCGCCTACAAAAATTTTACCTGTTTCAATTTGTGCATTTACAGATGTTACTGCAAATAAAAACAATACAAATAGTATTTTTTTCATTTTTAAAAAATTTAAGTTAATATTTAAAGTTCGTTTCAGCTTTAAAAATAATAAAATATGTTAAATTAATGCATAAAAATATAAAATATTCTGTTTTTTTTTTTTTAACCTTAAATTTACAACTGGAAAAGTTAAATAACTGACAGTTACGGTGTGAGTTTTACTTTAAAATCACTTTTTAATTATTATTAAATATCTTTAAATTTGTAACTTATACTATGATTTGTGAATTTAAGATAAAAGTATTAGGTAATATTTGAGCATAAAAAAACTTGCCGAAAGGCAAGTTTTTTTATATTTTAAATTTATTAAAAATTACCAACCTCTGCCGGCAATTTTTTCTTCTTCTTTCATTGTTGATATTCCGATACCTACCATTGGCTCACCTAAGCCTTTTGATGCTTCAAGTACAATCTCGGGATTGTTGAAATGAGCAGTAGCTTTAACAATGGCACGTGCTCGTTTTGCAGGATCACCCGATTTGAAAATACCTGAACCGACAAATACTCCGTCGCAACCAAGTTGCATCATAAGAGCGGCATCGGCAGGAGTTGCAATACCTCCGGCAGCAAAATTAACAACAGGCAAACGACCTAATTTACGTACCTGTTGAGCAATATTGTAAGGTATTCCGTTTTCTTTACAGAAAGGCATTACCTCAGCTTCGTCTAATCCGCAAAGCATGCGAATATCTTTGTTCATCTGACGCATATGACGAACAGCTTCAACAACATCACCTGTTCCGGCTTCACCTTTTGTGCGAATCATAGCGGCACCTTCGGCAACACGACGGGCTGCTTCTCCAAGGTTACGAGCACCACATACAAATGGAACTTTAAATTGAGATTTGTCGATATGATTTTCTTCATCGGCAGGAGTAAGAACTTCACTTTCATCAATGTAGTCAATTTTTAAAGCCTCAAGAAGTTGAGCTTCAACAAAATGACCGATTCTGGCTTTTGCCATTACAGGGATACTTACTGATGCTTGAATTTCTGCAATCATTTCAGGGTCCGACATACGAGCAACACCACCGTTAGCACGGATATCGGCAGGAACACGTTCAAGAGCCATTACGGCAACAGCTCCGGCTTCTTCGGCTATTTTTGCCTGCTCTGCATTGGTCACATCCATAATTACTCCGCCTTTCAACATTTGTGCAAGCTGAGCGTTTATCTCATAACGATTTTCTTCCATTGTCTAAAATATTTTAGTATTAAACTGTTTATTTGTATTCTCAATAATTTACCGCAAAATTAATCAAAATTAATTACCAAAAACCATTTATGTAGCAGTAAATTTTGATGATAAATATTTTGATAAATCCTTAAATCCGTAAAAAAAAACTAAATAAGCGACAGTTACGGTGTGAATCATATTTAAAAATCATCATAAATCAGTGCTAAATACCTTTAAATCAACAAATCATGTCGTAATTTGTGATAAATAAAAAAGAGACTGCCAAAAAGCAATCTCTTTATATATTTTATTAAAATAATATCTTATTTTTCGATATTAATTAATTCTACTTCAAATATTAACATTGAATATGGAGGAATAGAGTTTCTTCCTTGTTCACCGTATGCCAATTGATAAGGAATATAAAGTTTCCATTTTGAACCTACAGGCATAAGTTGTAATGCTTCTGTCCATCCGGGAATAACTTGTCCCACCCCAAATACGGCAGGTTCTCCTCTGTCAACACTACTGTCAAAAACATTACCGTCAACAAAACTTCCTACATAGTGAACTTTTACTTTGTCTGTTATTGTAGGTTTTGGTCCGTTTCCTTCTTTAATTATTTCATATTGTAAGCCACTGGCAGTTTCTGTGATGCCTTCTGCAGCTCTGTTTTTAGCAAGAAATTCTTCGCCTGCTTTTTTGTTGTCTCCATATTGTTCAAGCATCTTTTCCTCTTGTAATTTTCTGAAAAAATCATCAACCATCTGAAGATTTGCTTCTGTTTCCATCTTTAAATCTTCTTTGCTGATAGCAGTAATATATCCGTTAATTATTATAGGAATACTTAAAATAGTATCAAGGCCGTCTTTTGAAAAGTTATCAACCAATCCTTTTCCCAATTGTGCTCCTAAAATATAACTTACAGAGTCGCATTGTCCTTTACTTGGCGAAAATTTATGATTGCCTGTAGTATCTTGGGCAGCCATCATTGCAGCTGTTTGTAATTGCTGGAAAAACATTTGAACCATCATTTGGTTAGAATCAGGCTCTATTTCTAAAGTTTTATTATCTACGGCATCGTTAAATGCTTTAAGATATAAATTAATATTGATAAGTGAATCAACTTTTGAACGCTTAAAATTTTGCAACATGGATTCTCCTTGATAAGCACCAATAATATAGCTTATTGAGTCGGTTTTTGTGTTGATTGAAACATCAGCTGTTTTTTCTTGGCACGATATAATGCCGAATGCTAACAATAAAGCAATTGTTATTTGTGTAATTTTCATTTGAAATAGATTTTAATTTTTAAATATTTTGCAAATAATAAATCAATTATTTACAAGTTAATTTTGTTTGTAAACTGCGAAGATAAGATTTAACAATGAATAATTTATTATTTTTTTGAAAAGATTTTTATGAGAATAAAAAATATTTGTTTTAAAAAGTGAAATATCAGCATATTCTATTTTACAATAAATCCGCCTCCCAATACTTTGTTGCCGGAATAAAATACGGCTGTTTGTCCGGGTGCAATACTCCATTCGGGCGTTTCAAAAGTAATATGCAGTAAATTGTCTGAGAGAATCTTAATTTTACTTACGGCTTTTTGTTTGCGATATCTTACTTTTGTGATAA
>CAYRJP010000244.1:3012-4195 GCA_964424425.1 uncultured Bacteroidales bacterium
AAAACTGCTTTTGATAAAATATTTTGATTTAATCCCCAAAGAAAAAACGATTGGTCTTTTTCATTGTCAAAGCCTTTGGTAATATAAAACTTATTGTTAATCAGTATTTTGTTTACATAGTGTCCTGTGGCAATAGTTTGGCAGTTGTATTTAGCAGCATATTCATTCAATATTTTCCATTTAAAAACAGTATTGCATTTTGCACACGGATTGGGTGTTTTGCCTTTTAAATATTCATTTTTAAAATAAGTGATTACTGAATTGTAAAATTGTTTTCGCTCATCAACAACAATGTGCTTGATGTTTAATTTCGATGCAAGTTCTTGTGCTTGAGTAATATAATCAGGAATTTGAGAGTTGTTAAAATCATCATTTTGCGACCATGTTCGTATGGTTAATCCCACAACTTCATATCCTTTTTGTAAAAGCAATATTGCAGCAACAGAGCTGTCAATTCCGCCGCTCATTCCTAACAAAATTTTCATTATTTTTTTTCGACAAATATAGTTTTTAATTGTTGGTTTTCCGAAAAGTTATTGTTTTTCGAAAGAGGGATAACTTGACTTTAATGTAATTTTTTTGTAACTTATACAATTAATTTGTTAACCTGTCAATCCGCATACGGAGTGCTTCTGTTTTCAGCGAAGTTAAAAAACACAAGCTGATTTTTAAACAACATTGTTAAAATAAATAAAAAAGAAACAGTCATGGATAATGTTTTATTCAAATATTTTGAGCACAGGTATAAAAGTGTTATCGAGAAATCGGATAAACATGAAAAATTAGGACCTGTTATTACAATTTCGAGACAATCCGGCTGCGAAGCTAAAAAATTAACAAAAGTTCTTGTTAACAAATTAAACAAACACAGCAGGGGGAAATTGTGGACGGTTATAGATAAAGAGATTCTTGAAAAATCGGCAAAAGAATTAAATCTTTCAAAGTCAAAAATCGAGCATTTTTATCAGGGTGATGATAAATCGAAATTTATTGATTTGTTTGTTGCATTCAGTAAAACTTATGTTAACGAAATTCAGATTAAAAATACTATTATTGATGTTATTAAATCATTTTGCAAGCAAGGACATATTATTCTTATGGGTAGGGCGGGTGCTGCTATTTTACAAGATCAGCCTAATGTTCTTAATATAAGGCTGACGGCTCCTTTTGCATGGAGAATAAA
>CAYRJP010000245.1:0-1287 GCA_964424425.1 uncultured Bacteroidales bacterium
AGTGATTCAGCTGGGGTTCGAACCCAGGACCCCATCCTTAAAAGGGATGTGCTCTACCAGCTGAGCTACTGAATCATTCAATCTATCATAAAAAAAAGGGAAGCATTTTTTGCTTCACCTTAGTGATTCAGCTGGGGTTCGAACCCAGGACCCCATCCTTAAAAGGGATGTGCTCTACCAGCTGAGCTACTGAATCAAAGTGCTTTTTTTCAAAAGCGATGCAAAGATACTACCTATTATTTATTTTCCAAATTTGTAATATCTTTTTTTTGACCTTTTATTTTATTGAAATAATAGCATCCTGATAATCATTAAATTAATAATATATATTTTTTAATCACTACAAATTTTTTTTATGTGAGTTTGATATTTTACATGAAAATATCAATTTTTGAACATTAATAATATCAAAATACTTATTTTTACGTTAAATAAATGAACTTAAAAGCTACTGTATATTATGTCAAAAATAAAAATTGAAAATAAAGTTGTAGTAATTACCGGAGCATCATCGGGTATAGGTAAAGCTCTTGCTTATGAGTTTGTAAAAAACAAGGCTAAAGTTAGTCTTGCAGCTCGCAGAATCGACAGACTTGAAAATGTAAAAAAAGATATTGAAAAAGCAGGTGGTGAATGCCTTATCATAAAAACAGATGTAACAAAAGAAGAAGATTGTAAAAATTTAATAGAAAAAACAGTTGAGCATTACGGAGCAGTAGATATGCTTATAAACAATGCAGGAATATCAATGCGGGCATTATTTCTCAATTTAGATTTAGATGTAATTAGAAAAGTAATGGATGTGAATTTTTGGGGAACAGTTTATTGCACAAAATATGCTTTACCTTATTTATTAAAACAAAAAGGAGTAATTGTAGGGATATCGTCAATAGCTGGTTTTCACGGTTTACCCGGACGAACCGGTTATTCCGCTTCTAAATTTGCAATACACGGTTTTTTAGAAACAATACGTATAGAATATTTGAAAACAGGTTTACATGTTATGGTTATTGCACCCGGATTTACAGCATCAGAGGTTAGAAAACATGCCTTAAATGCAAATGGACAAGAACAAAAAGAAACACCTCGCAAAGAAGAAAAAATGATGTCGTCTGAAAAGGTTGCTAAAATTTTAATAAAAGCCATTAAAAATAAAAAACGAAATAAAATTTTAACACTATCAGGACAAATTATAGCTCTGTTTCAGCGTATATTGCCCGAACAGATAGATAGATTAATTTATAACGAGATGGCTCATGAACCCGATTCGCCTTTAGAAATGTAATT
>CAYRJP010000245.1:1387-4171 GCA_964424425.1 uncultured Bacteroidales bacterium
TTTTTACACTTACAGTTTTTTTGTTTATTGCTCATAAATCTTACGGGCAGTTGTATGTTAACGGGCAAGATCCATTCTCGATAAAATGGAAACAGATAAAAACCGAACATTTTACGGTAATTTTTCCCGATGATATTAAAGATGTTGGAATAAAATATGCCGGTTATCTTACAAAAATATATCAAACAGGAGGTAAAACGTTGATGCATAATCCTCGTAAGATACCTGTAATTATTCATAGCAGAAATACACTATCAAACGGTGAAGTAGCTTGGGCACCGCGACGTATGAATTTATATACGGTTCCTGCTCAATCGGGTTATATTACACCGTATTACAATCAGCTTGCTCTGCATGAATTCAGACATGTGGTGCAAATTGATAAATTAAATGCTTCATCAGTAAAATTTCTTTATTATCTGTTTGGAGAACAAGCTGTGGGAGCAGTGCTTGGTTGGCATGTGCCTTTATGGTTTTTAGAAGGTGATGCTGTGGCTTACGAAACAGGTGCTTCAAACGGAGGTAGAGGACGATTACCCGATTTTTCGATGTGGCTGAAAGCTCAAACTGCACAAAACGGAATATTTTCGTATCCAAAAGCTCAATTCGGATCTTACAAAGATTTTGTGCCCGATCATTATAAACTTGGTTATCAATTGGTAACGTATGCTCGACAAAAGTATGACTATGAGATTTGGGATTCAACTCTTAAAATTATATCCCATTCGCCTATTCAGCTCAATGCTTTTTCCAAAGGAATAAAAAGAATTACCGGTTTGCCCGAACGAAAGTTTTATAAAGCTGCTATGCAAAGCATCTACGAAAGTGATATACAAAAAAATAACTCTAATTATGATAAGTATAAAAAAGACAAGGATTATATAAATTATTATTCTCCACACTTATGTGGAAATAAAATTATAAGTTATAAAACTTCATACGGTAAAATTCCTGAATTTGTATTAACAGATAAAAATGGAAATGAAAAACGGTTGTTTTCATCGGGATATATATTCGATAATACATTCTCTTATAATGATTCTATTTTGGTTTGGAATGAGTTTAAACGAACACGATGGGAAAATGAAAATTATAATAAAATTGTTGTTTACAATTTTAAAAATAACCGAAAAAAATATCTTACGAAAAAAACGCGAGCATACTATTCAAGACTTTCACCCGATGCAAAAAAGATTGTTTCGGTTGAAGTTGACGACAGTTTACGGTGGAGTATAACAATCAGAGATTCCAAAAACGGAGAACTTATTGATTCTGTTTTATTTAGCAGTAAAAATCAGCCTGTACAACCCGATTGGTCGCCCGATATGAAAGAGATTGTGTTTTTAATATTAAATGAGAATGGCAAGTCGGTAAATATCTTAAACTTAAATTCGCATAGTCACCATAAAACAACAAAAAGTGATTTTGCAGATATTAATTACCCTGTTCATCTTGGTAATGCAATATTACTCAAAAGTGTTTACAATGGTAAATCGAATCTGTTGTTGTATAATTTAAAAAATAAAACATGGCAGGTTATTACCGATGTAAATTACGGAGTAGGACAAGCTGAGTTAAAAAATGGCACTCTTGTATATTCCGACTATACACCTTACGGATATAAAATAAAAACAACAGATTTCAGCTCAATAAAAAAAGATACAATCTTATCACCTGAAAAATTTCATACAACGTTTACTGATATTCTAAAAAAACAGGAAGATTATGTTAATTTGTCTAATGTTGATACATCTTTTACAATAAAAAATTACAGTAGGCTGTTACATCTGCTTAATATTCACAGTTGGGCACCGTTAGGTGTTAATATTCAAAATATTGATGTTGGTCCGGGTGTAACAGTTATGTCGCAAAATGCATTAAGCACATCGGTTCTTACGGGCGGATATCAATATAATATTACCGATAAAAGCAATAGTTATTATATTGATTACTCTTACAAAGGTTTCTTTCCTGTTATTAATTTTAATTTTTCAAAAACATATTATCAAGAATATTTTCTTGATAAAAATAATAATACTCATTTGTTAAAATGGAGTGATTTGTCATTTTTTACGGGAGTGGCATTACCTTTTAATTTTGACAAAGGAAAATGGTTTAGACGAATACAGTTACAAACAGCCTATGAATATCGCGATATTACACCATCTGCCGAAAACGATGTGCAAATGACTAATCCTAAAGTTAATAATTTTTATTATCTGTTTTATCTATCTAATGTTTTAACCACAGCCAAGCGTGACTTGAAAAGTCGTTGGGGGCAAACGTTAAATATTATATATCATCATTCACCTTTTAAACCCGAACAAATGGGACAATTGGCAAGTGCCGAAACATGGTTATATTTTCCGGGGATATTTAAAAATCACAGTTTTGCTTTTTATGGTGCTTATCAATGGAAAGAGTCAGGTGAATACAGTTACAGCGATATTATCAATTATCCTTACGGATATGAGAGTGTAACAAATAACAAAATGTATTCAACACATTTTAATTATAGTTTTCCGATATTATATCCCGATATGAATATTTTTGAATACATTTATATAAAACGTATAAAAACTACGCTGTTTTATCAATATTCAGAATTTGAAAACAAAGGACAATCTTTTGATTTACGTGCAACAGGAGCCGATTTAACATTTGATATGCATATTTTCAGATTTGTTTTTCCTTTTGAAATAGGAGTAAGATATTCCCGAAGAATAACATACAACGATAATTATTTCAGGTTGTTATTTAAAATGAGATTTTAATTTAATGATA
>CAYRJP010000246.1:0-4169 GCA_964424425.1 uncultured Bacteroidales bacterium
TTATCCTCAACAGTTTTTCCAAATAAAAAAGGATTACTCATTTTATCTATATTTTACAGTAAAAATAATACAAAATAAACAAAACTAACAACAATGTTAGTAACTCTACTGTTAGTAACTCTACTGTTAGTGATATATCTTGTTGTTTGTCAACATATTACACATATTAAATAGCTTGAATATTTATTTATTTCTGTTTGATTTTCATTCACAAATGATACTTAATAAATATTTTTTAACTGCGGATTTATAAGATTAAAAAGATTTGTTTTCCATGGATAACTTTTTACTTTCAACTTCTCAATAACCACAAATTTATAAAACTAAAAGGATTTACTCCTTACGAATAACTTTCTACTTTCAACTTTCAACTTTCAACTAATTATATAATTTTCATACACCATCTTTATTCCTTCTTCCAAACTTACTTTCTCTTTCCATCCCAAACTGTTAAGTTTTGACACATCAAGTTGTTTTTTGTATGTTCCATCGGGTTTATCGGTATTCCAAACAATATTGCCGGTAAAACCTACTGTCTGTTTTACAATACCGGCTAAATCTTTAATTGGCAAATCTTTCCCCGTTCCTATATTTATATGTGTATTCCTAACCTCTTTAGCATTTTCAGGAAAAGTATCCTTAAAATCAATATTTACCATCAAAAATACACAAGCACTTGCAAGGTCATCAACATACAGAAACTCTCTAAGCGGCTTTCCTGTGCCCCAAAGTTCAATATTTACCGTATTGTTATTCTGTTTAATACCGTATTTACCTATTATATCCAAAATATCTTTTTCTGAATTATCACCCGATACTCCTTCAATTGGATTCTTGTCCATATCTTTTTTTAATGCATCCCAATCGTTGTTTATCAGACATTTCCCAAGGTGCATCTTACGAATAAGTGCAGGCAATACATGTGATTTTTCAAGGTCGTAGTTATCATTTTTCCCGTAAAGGTTAGTAGGCATAACCGAGATAAAATTTGTGCCGTATTGCAGATTATAACTTTCGCACATTTTTATTCCTGCTATTTTTGCTATGGCATAAGGCTCATTTGTATATTCCAATTCATCTGTAAGCAAATACTCCTCTTTTAAAGGTTGCGGAGCATTTTTCGGATAAATACAGGAGCTGCCTAAAAATAACAGTTTTTTTACACCGCTCAGATACGACTGATGAATAATATTATTCTGTATAGTCATATTCTCGTAAATAAACTGAGCACGGTAAGTGTTATTGGCAACAATTCCACCTACTTTTGCAGCAGCAAGAACAACATATTCTGGCTTTTCTGCTTCAAAAAACTCCTTAACTGCATTTTGATTGAGCAAGTCAAGCTGTTCTATGCTTCTTACAATTATATTGTTATATCCCTTTTCTGTTAAATCTCTGTAAATTGCCGAGCCAACCATTCCGCGATGTCCGGCAATAAATATTTTCGAATCTTTATTCATATCTGTTTAATTTTCTAATTATATCCTCAAATTACATAAGATAATTTCATGTTTTCTTTACACTAAACCTTTTCTTAAAACTCTAAAAGATTGATAATATACAGTTAAATATTTTTTAAAACCACAGATTATGGAAATTTATAAGATTACTATTTATCCTTACTCTTTATTTTTCCTTAAATCCTAATAATCTGATAATCTGCGGTTAAAAATATTTATCCACAAATTATACAATTCTTACAAACAATATTTAAATATATCATTCGTAGGCACAAAATTATTATCGGTTTTTTAATTTTTCGTAGTCGGCTTTTATCATTATCTTCACTAAGTCTTCAAATTTGGTTTTAGGCTCCCAACCCAAATCTTTTTTAGCCTTAGCATAATCTCCGATAAGCAGTTCAACTTCTGTAGGCCTGAAGTATCGAGGATTAATTCCGACAACTTGCTTGCCTGAACTTTTTAATTTACCTACCTCATTTACACCTTCACCTTCCCAAACTATCTCTTCGTTGAAAAATGCAAAACAATGTTCAATAAACTCTCTTACGGTGTGAGTTTCATTTGTAGCAAGTACATAATCATCAGGTTTTTCAGCTTGCAGAATACGCCACATTCCCTCTACATATTCGGGAGCATAACCCCAGTCGCGTTTTGCATCAAGATTACCCAATTGTAATAATTCTTGTTGTCCAAGCATTATTTTAGCTACTGCAACACTTATTTTTCGCGTTACAAATGTTTTACCTCGCCTTTCACTTTCGTGATTAAATAAAATACCGTTTGATGCAAATAAATTATAAGCCTCACGATAATTTTTTACAATCCAAAACGCATATAATTTTGCAGCAGCATAAGGGCTACGCGGATAAAACGGCGTTTTTTCGGTTTGAGGTATCTCCTGTACTTTTCCGTAAAGTTCCGATGTTGATGCCTGATAAAATTTTGTGTTGATGCCTGTCTCTTTTATAGCATCAAGAAACCGTAAAGTGCCGATACCGTCAACTTCAGCTGTATATTCGGGTACTTCAAACGATACCTGCACATGAGACTGAGCTCCAAGATTATAAATTTCATCGGGAGCAATTTTTTCAACTAATCTGTTTAAGTTGCTTGAATCTGTTAAATCTCCATAATGAAGAAAAAACTTTTTATTCAATAAATCCGCATTATTATACAAATGATCAACTCTGAAAGTATTAAAAGAACTGCTTCGCCTGATAATACCATGAACTTCGTATCCTTTTTTAATCAATAATTCAGCAAGATAAGATCCGTCTTGCCCTGTTATTCCGCTAATTAATGCTTTTTTCATTTATTTAATTTTTTTATTGTTTCTTTCAAATATTTTAACCACAAATTTATAGAATTAAAAGGATTTATTGCCCACAGATAACTTTTTACTTTATAAACTTTCTACTAATTATATCATTGTACCATTATATAATTGTATCATTTAAATTAATTGTCATTGCGAGCGAAGAATGAGCGTAGCAATCCGTTTGCTAACAGATACTTTTCTCTATCGTTCAAAATAACTTAAATTTATTCATTAAGCACAGGTACAGCTTCGCCTCCTCAGTCCCATTTTCAGGGTGAGCAGGTAAGTATGCAAAATTACATTAATAATCATTAATCTGTAATGATTAAGAGTATAAAAAAGGGGATTTTTGATAAAAGGTTTGATATTAATGATTTTTGTTTTAGTGGTTCACAAATTTATTCTAAAATAGTGGTATCTCTTAAAATAACAAGTGCTAACAAAGTTAATAAAATAACCGTAACTATATTCTTATTACATCGTCTGCACTTATTTTAATTTTAACAACAAATCCTACATTATCCAAATTAATTATAAAACTACTTCTCCCTCGTTTCTCTACAAATTCACCTTCACACCCTCTCATCACACCTGAAATAATTCTCACTTTTTGCCCTTTTTCAAAACATTTTTCCATTATTTCAATTTGCATATTACCTTCAACAGCTTTTTTAAGAGCAGTTATCTGCGAATCGCGTATTTCAGCTGCTTTCCCCTCAAAAGAAACATAACGTACCACTCCACAAACCGACAAAACTTCGTAATATTCTTTTAAATCAACATTTACAAAAACATATGACGATATTAATGGTATTTCAATCTTTTTTTTACGATCACTCCATTGTCGTAAAGTTCTTATTAAAGGCAAATAAACAGTATATCCGCTTTTTGTAAGTTCTTCGGTAACTCTTTTTTCATGCCGTGGTTTTGTATATAAGGCATACCAAAATTTTTCTCTCATTTCAGCATTAATTTCTGTCAAAAATAACATTTCTACAATTAAACTTACACAAAATTATTTACAAAATATCTATTTCTTACAATTTTACTTTTATAAATAGTGGTTTACAATGTCAAAAGTTTGAGTAACAATACAGAAATCAAACTTTATAAAATAAATTTTAAATAATCTGTGATTTTAATTAATAATTTCACTAATTCGTTATATATCAATGCCATAAATACAAGATTTTTTTCATAAAACAAATTTGCTTTTTACAAAATTAGTAGTAGTTTTGTATTATACTAATTATTTTTACTATGAATTTAAATACTCTTTTAACAGAAATAGGTTTTAACAAATTAGAAGCTGATGTATATCTATATTTACTGGCTCACAAACCCGCAACAGCATATAAAATAGGAAAAGAGATAAACAAACCTACCGC
>CAYRJP010000247.1:0-4163 GCA_964424425.1 uncultured Bacteroidales bacterium
GAGAACTTCCCCAAGGAATTCAAGAAAGAGGAAAAGAGATACGAACATTTATGCCGAGGTTCGGGTGTATAAATGAAAGACGTAATCAGTTACACGAAGTAATAAGATTGTCGGGGATGAATTTGATTATAGATGATACAGATCATCCGCTAATAATAAAAGTTGCATCTATTCAGGCTGCAAGAATGCAAGTTTATTTTATTGATAACGAAGAATATTTTCAAAGAAAAGCCGTTCTTAAGGATGAGCCGGGAAAATATTTTGCTGATAATGATGAAAGAGCAATATTTTTTGCAAGAGGTGTTCTTGAAACAGTTCAAAAATTACGTTGGACACCTGATATAATACATTGTCACGGGTGGTTTACATCGTTGGTTCCTTTATATATTAAAAAAATATTTAAAGATAATCCGTTATTTTCGGGAGCTAAGCTGATTTATTCAGTGTATAATGATAAGTTTGATAATGAATTAGATGCTAAGTTTAAGAAAAAATTAATTTTTGATGGACTTGAAGAAAATGATTTAAAAACAATAGAAAAACCGAATTTTATTAATTTAACAAAACTTGCGATTGATAATTCGGATGGTTTAATATTGGGAAGTGAAAATGTTGACAAAGAACTTGAAGATTATACAAATAAAAGTGGGAAACCATTTCTTACATATAAAAATTCAGATGAGTTTATTGATACTTATGATGAATTTTACGATAAAATTCTACCTTAACTTATTAACTTTAAAATTATATAAAATTGAAAATTAAATATATTATGAAAACCTTCCTATTGGCAGGTTTTTGTTTTTACGGCTGTTTGTTGTTTTCTTGTAAAGATGATTCGGGAGAAGTAGGGTTAGGTTTAGAAAATCCTGATGATAAAGTTTTTGTATTTAACGATTCATCAATGGTTGTTAATACTTATACTTATCAGCAATCCGATTCTATTTATTTTAACCCTTCAAATTTATTGTTAGGTTATAGTATTGACGAGAAAATAGGAAAATTCCAAAACAATTTCATGACCGAAGTAAACCTTTCGTCGTTTAATGTTGATTTCGGTAAAAATCCTGTTTTCGATTCATTGGTACTTTATCTTGATTATTCTTTTGCATATGGTGATACTATGCAAACTCAAAATATTACTGTTTATGAGCTTAACAAAAATATGGCATTAAATGATACGGCAAATAGTATTAACGGTAGAGAAATGACAGATGCTGTAATTAGTGAATATTACGATGAAAATGCTCTTATTACTACATTTTCATTTACTCCACGTCCGGGAGATTCTTTGCCTTTAACAGTAAAACTACCCGATGAATTCGGTCAGAAATTTTTAAATGAAGAATTTTATCATACACAAGATACTTTTGCTTCTAATCTTTTCAGAGGATTTTATTTTATTGCAGAACCATTAACACAAGGAGGAGCAATTTCATATTTTATGTCAAGCGGATTAACAAGATTGCAAATGTATTATCATAATGAGGAGGATACATTATCATATATGTATAATATTAATAATTATACTTATAGATGTAATATTTTTAAAAGGGAGTATAACAGTGATATTAAGTATTTGGATATGAATGCCGAACCGGATACTTCAAAAATTCAGGATTTATTTTATATAAAATATAATAATGCTTTTGAAAGTAGAATTGAGATTAAAGATTTACAAAATTGGAAAGACTCAGGTAATATTACTATTAATAAAGCACTAATTGATGTTTATGCTTTAGAACCGCAAACTGTTGAAGATAGTATCTATTATCCTATGGCAGCATTAACTGTTTATAAATTAAATGAAAATAATGAAAAATTGTTATTACAAGAATATTTTGGTAATAATAAGTATTCTAAAATAAATTATTCCGATTTACCGCAGGGTAAAGGATATAGAATAAATATAAAAAAAACCCTTTTTGATGCTATTCACAATGGAGAGGAAACCTTAACATTACTATTGACTACTGATAATGTTTCAAATAAATCATTTGCAAACAGATTTATTCTTAAAGGTGCAAAAAATGACATATTTCCAAAACTAAGAATAACATATGTAAAAATTAAAATAGAATAAATAATTATGTGTGGAATTGTAGGATATATAGGAGATAAACAGGCTTATCCGATTATAATAAACGGGCTTAAGCGATTGGAATACAGAGGATATGATTCGGCAGGTATTGCATTATTTGATAATAAAACAGCATTATATAAACATAAAGGGAAAGTTTCTGACCTTGAAAATTACATAGGGAATAAATCTACTGCCGGAACTATAGGAATGGGACATACACGTTGGGCAACACACGGCGAACCAAACGATATTAATGCTCATCCTCACGAGAGTTTTTATAAAAATTTTATTGTAATTCATAATGGAATTATTGAAAACTATGCTCGTCTTAAAGAAAAACTTATAAACAGAGGATACGAATTTAAAAGTGAAACCGACACAGAGGTGTTGGCAAATCTTATAGAATATATTTACCTAAAAGGTGATATCTCAGCCGAAATGGCTGTCAGATTGGCTTTGTCGAAAGTGATAGGTGCTTACGGGCTTGTTGTTATGTGTAAAAACGAACCCGATAAATTGATAGCAGCTCGCAAAGGAAGTCCGTTAGTTATTGGTGTCGGACAAGGAGAATATTTTATTGCTTCGGATGCAACACCTATTGTTGAATACACTAAAAGTGTAATTTACCTTAACGATGATGATGTTGCTATTATTAAAAAGAATGAATTACAACTCAAAAATATTGAGAATAAGACTCTTACACCGGATATTAAAGAGTTATCAATTGATATTGGCGAAATAGATAAAATGGGATTTGACCATTTTATGCTTAAAGAAATTTATGAACAACCCAAAGCCATTGCCGATACATTCAGAGGAAGAATAAATCCTGAAAAAACAAATATTCATCTTGGTGGCTTGCATGCCGTATGGGGAAATTTGGAAAAAGCACGCAGGATAATAATTGTTGCTTGCGGAACATCGTGGCATGCGGGATTAGTAGGCGAATATCTTTTTGAAGAGTTTGCACGCGTGCCTGTTGAAGTGGAATATGGTTCGGAATTTCGGTATCGCAATCCTGTAATTTACAGTGACGATGTTGTTATTGCAATAAGTCAAAGCGGTGAAACTGCCGATACTCTTGCCGCAATACGAATGGCAAAAAAAGCGGGAGCAATGGTTCTTGGTATTTGCAATGTGGTAGGTTCAAGTATTCCTCGTGAAACTGATGCAGGAGTTTATACACATGCCGGTCCCGAAATAGGTGTTGCCTCTACAAAAGCATTTACCGCTCAGGTTACTGTTCTTACAATGATGGCTCTCAAACTTGCTCACAATAAATATCAAATTAGCGAAGAGCAATATGTTCATTTAATTAAAGAATTGACTTTAATTCCCGAAAAAATAGAACAAGCAGTTGAGAAAAATGAACAAATTAAGGAAATATCAGAACTGTATAAAGATAAAAAGAATGCTCTTTATTTAGGACGCGGATTTTTATTTCCGGTTGCTCTCGAAGGAGCTTTAAAACTTAAAGAAATATCGTATATTCATGCCGAAGGGTATCCTGCCGCTGAAATGAAACACGGGCCTATTGCATTAATTGATAAAGAGATGCCTGTGGTAGTTGTTGCTACAAAAGATAGTTCTTATGAAAAAATTGTTTCAAATATTCAAGAGGTAAAAGCCCGAAATGCACAAGTAATAGCTGTTGTTACGCAAGGTGACGACACTATTAGAAAAATGGCAGATCATGTTATTGAGGTTCCTGAAACTCCCGAGCATTTATCGCCACTTATTTCGGTTATTCCTTTACAACTGCTATCGTATCATATTGCAGTAATGCGTGGTTGTAATGTTGATCAACCGCGAAACCTTGCAAAATCGGTTACGGTTGAGTAAATTTATGACAGAGAGGCTGTTTAAAAAGTATTTATATCAAAAATAGAATCAAAATTTTGCTTTGTTAACTTATTGAATATAAATGTATTAGTTTTATAATTTTACAAATATAGTGAAACCTTGACTTTTTAGACATCTCCTTTTGACAGTTTACTAAAAAAATATATTTTTACCACAAATTTATTGCCCTCATAGTTCAAGGGATAGAATAGCAGTTTCCTAAACTGTTGATCCAGGT
>CAYRJP010000248.1:0-1705 GCA_964424425.1 uncultured Bacteroidales bacterium
GGTTTATTAATTATTCAACAAAAGAAGGACTACCCGGAAACACAGTAATTGCAATGATTGAAGATCACAACGGAAACATCTGGATGGGAACATCAAAATCCGGCGTTACATGTTTCAACGGCAAAGAATTTATTACCTACTCTACAACAAACGGTCTTTCTAATAATACTGTAAAATCTTTAATTGAAGATAAAAACGACAATATATGGGCAGGAACAGCAAGCGGACTTAACTTGTTAACCAAAAACATCAACTCTGCCGACACTAATTATTCCATTATAACTTTTGATAAACAAGACGGACTTAAATCGCTTAACTTTATTTTTAACAGTGTTTGGCTCAACAGTAAAAATCAAATTTGGTGGGGAACAGCTAAATCTATTGTAACACTTGATGCAAATAATTATAAAATATCGTCGAACAAACCTGTAGTTAAATTAATTGATTTGAATATTAATGATGAATCTATTGACTTCAGAAATATCACAAATGATTTAAACAAAAAAATAAAATATTCCGAAATCAAAAAATTTAATAACTATCCCGATAAATTAATAATTCCTTACAAAAAAAACCATATTAAGTTTATTTTTTCGGCAACAGAATGGTCTGCTCCTCACAAAATATTATACAGCTACAAAATGGAAGGATTAGACAATAGTTGGAGCTACCTGTCGAAAGAAACACAAGCCGATTACAGAAATTTACCTTACGGGATATATACCTTTAAAATAAAAGCATTAAGCAACTCTCAAATTTGGAGCGATACTTTTGAATATACTTTTACTGTTGATAAACCATGGTGGCATACTTGGTGGGCAAGAAGTTGTTATTTGGCTATATTAGGAATATTTATTTTAATAATAGTAAAATGGAGAACCTATAGCCTTAAACAACAACAAAAGGAACTTGAAAGAACTGTCAAGGAACGCACTGTGGAGTTATCGGAAGCTGTTGAAGAGCTAAATCAACAAGCCGAAGAGTTGCAGGTGCTCAACGAAAATCTGAATCAACAAAATGAAAAAATCAGTTTACAACGTGATAAAATTGAAACACAAAAACATAAAATTGAAGAAATTCATTTTCAAATCAGCGAAAGCATAAATTATGCAAAACATTTACAAGAATCAATTCTGCCCGAAACAAAGTCGCTAAAAGATTTTGTATCAGATGTTTTTGTATTTTTTAAACCAAAAGATAACGTATCCGGTGATTTTTATTGGTGGACTCAAATTGAAAACCATACTGTAATCGCGGTGTCTGATTGCACAGGACACGGCGTGCCCTGAGCATTTATGAGTATGTTGGGAATATCATTTTTGCGTGAGATAGTTCAAAAAGAGTATATATATCATACCGGCGTTGTTTTAAGACGCTTACGCAAAGAAGTAATAAAAACACTTCGCCAAACAGGTAAACCCGGCGAACAAAAAGACGGCATGGATATGTCGTTGATAAGTATAAATAACAATACTAAAAAACTACAATATTCGGGAGCCATAAATTCTCTGTATGTTGTTAAAAGTAAGCAAGTTAAATTTAACAATCCTTTAATAAAAGAATTTAAAGGTGAAAATAAAAACTCAAAATATCTTTATGAGATAAAAGCCGATAAAATGCCTATTTCTATCTATGTAAATATGGCAAAATTTACTATTCACGAAATTCAACTTGAAGCAGGCGACATAATTTATATGTTTAGCGA
>CAYRJP010000248.1:1805-4159 GCA_964424425.1 uncultured Bacteroidales bacterium
TTTTTGATTATAAGGTGAATAAATTGAGCTTTCTATTATTTGCTTTTCTTGGCGTGTAAGATGCCAACTCAACGACACATTTTTGTCAGCCGCATAAATCCCAAAATGTATTATATCAAGTTTGCCTTTTAAAGTTTTATTCAAAGATTGCAATACCGGATAGTAATTATTTTCTTGAATATAAAACCAATCTCTGAATATTGAAGAAAATGGCGAAAGTATCCTGTCAACAAAATTTAATCTGAAATTATAATCTACATTTTCATTTTGGTCAAGTCTGATAATAATTACACCCGAAGTGTTTTTTAGTATCCATTTTTTAAAATGCATTATAAAATGATAAGTATCAAGAAAACCGTTGTTGTCGTTAAATCCTGCATCAATAACCGTTAAGTTGGGTTTTCCCGGAAGGGTAACCTGCGGACTTACATACGGAAAACTTGCACTCATACGAATAGCTGTTGTAAAACGCAAACTGTCAGCTCCAAACTTTTTGTATATTCTGCTAAACTCAATATTTCGCAAATAAAATGTATAAGACGGTTTGGTGAGATACGATATTTCAACCGGTGAAATTAATAATCGTGCTCCTGTATTTATCAGTGCCGGCGAAAATATTATCATTGGTATTTTTGCTTCTTGCTCGGGTTTTCGATATGCACACAACGGTTTATCCAAAATATTACGGGTATTAGCATTCAATGCTTTTTCAAAAAGATAACCTCTGTCTTTATAGTAATGATGCCTGTTGTATGAAAATTTTTGCAGCCTGAAAAACCAATCACTCGTGGCAAACCCATACATTATAGGATTCAACATATCCTTTGTAATCTCTTTTTTATATTGCTCCGTATAAATGTTATTAATATCTCCGTTTATTTTTTGCAAATAAAGTTCCCGCAAATATGCCGCTCCAAGCATTCCTCCCGAAGCCCCTGTCATTAACCTGATTCTGCTTAATAATTTTTCACCTGTAATACTATCTGCGTAAGCCAAAGAATAATAAGTCCAAAAAGCAAGTTTCAGTCCGCCTCCGCTGGTGCAAACAAACACCATTTTAGGCTTTCTCACTCCTTCGTTTTTTCTGATTCTCTTTTTCCAACGATTAAGAATATTTATAGTAAGAAGCGAATCTGCTTTGTAGTTTCCTTCGTCAACAATATTTATTGAGTCGTTATTGTTTACATACGACAATCCGTATGCATTATTATTATAATCGTTAATAACAGGAGCAAGAAAATAATTGCCTGCCACCAAGAATGCTGCAAAAGCTACAAAAGCCCAATTTTTAAATACAATATAAAACAGTCCGGTTATCAGCATTATAAGAGTAAGAAACAACTGTAAACTCGAACCTGCCGGCAAAACAGCCGATGAACTCTCTTTCATCAACCCTCGCAATATTATAAACGACAATATTATTATTATGTATAATAGTGAATTACGATGCTGTTCACTAAATACTTTTGATAGTTTCTCTTTGTCGTAATGTCCAAAATCTCGCGAATGTGAAAATGAAAACGGTGATTTAAAATAAACAGCAACTCGTGCTATTCCTGTATTATCTTTTGGGGCTTCCGATACTTTTGCATCTTTATGTTTTTGTATTATTTTATTTATCAAAGTATCTTTTTGGGGCTTGCGTTGCAATTTCAGCAACTCACTTATATGATTCATCAATGCAAAAAACCTAAAAGACAAAAACACAAATAAAAAATATCCTCCGACAAAAAAAGCAAGATTCAATATTGCTGTTTGTGTTGATAAAAGTTCATAGTCTATCTGAAATTTATAACTCTGAATAACATATAATATTATGTAAACTACCGATATAAGAGAATTGTTTAATGAATAAACATAAAACGGTCGCGAAAGCGTAACTATAAAAGGAACTCTGTGTGCCAACAAAATATAAGATGCTATATGATAAGCCATTATAAAACTACCCGTTGACAATCCCATAAACAAAAACGACCAAATATCAATATTTCCGTTGAAATTGGGTGCCAAAAAAAGCGTGGGGATACCAAGTTTTTTACCGAAAATTTCAAATATTACTAAATATGGAAACAGCCATAACAATAAAACCAAATGATCGTATTTTAAATGATTGAGCAATAGTTTAACCGGAAAAAATTGATTCAAATTTTCAAAAAACTTTACAATCTTTCGGGTTTTAGTTGTTTCGCTCATCTTACAAATATGTTAAAAACTCGGTTAATTTCTTATTATACAATATTACAAAGATAACTGTTAAATAGCTTATATTAGCAAAAAAATAATAATGAGTTGAAAGTTAAAAGTTTGTAAAGTTGAAAGTTAGCTTGGAGCCTGAGCATAGTCGAAGGCGGGTT
>CAYRJP010000249.1:0-2110 GCA_964424425.1 uncultured Bacteroidales bacterium
CATTCTAACGGCAAAGAATATTTAATCATCTCATTTTTTATATTTTCCACAAAAAAATACTAAATACTAGAGATTATCTATAAACAACTCTTTAATTTTCTGTTAATTACAAAAATTTATTATTCAGGATGTCTGTTCAGAGCAAGGTGGATTCCTATTGAAATAATTAAAGGATTATAATCCAATAAATAATCATCTTTGGTAGGAGATGTTGAAAAAAGCGAAAATGAGTATCCCAATTGACCTGTAAACATAATATTATTAAATCCTACTCTACCTGTAATAGTCGGCTCAATAAATGAGCGAGAATAAGTTATATTATTTCTGGTTGCATTATAAACAACAAATCGCGGAGTAAAACTAAACATACCGTTGGTATTAGACACACCAACTGCCGGTTGAAGAAAAAATCTATTTGATTTTATATCTGATTCGTCTGTAAACAGCCAAGCATCGCTACGACTTTTTATCTCACCCAATCCAAATCCGCCAAAAAATTCAATAGTCATATTATTACCGTTTTTAGTGTAATAGCCTATGCCTATTTCTCCGAATTTATGTTTTTCATAATCGGTTGTAGAATCACTTTTATGATTTGCAAAACTACCGTTTGCCATAATTCCTATATGGTCGGAAACAGCATAAGCAAGTTGAGGGTCGAATCCCGAAGAACCAACATATGCCGATGCTTGAATTTCTCCCTTGTTACTAAACATAGGTGTATTAACTGTATTTGGCACATACGTTATAGCACATCCTGTTGTTAAAAAAAATATTGCAATAGCAATAATCTTAATAATTGTTTTCATGATTATAAAGTTTTGTGTGTTAATTATCAATAAGATACAAAAAAACTAAAAAGGTTGCGTAGTTTTTTTACGGGTGTCGATTAATAGAGAAATGTATTCCCAATGATAATATTAATGGTTCGTATCCTGTGCTAAAATTTAAATATGACTCAAACAATCGAAAAGAGTATCCGAATTGTGCTATCAGCATTAAATTTCGAAAGCCTACTCTACCTGTAATTACAGGTTCAATAAAAGTTGATGTATAAGACAGGTTGTCTTTTGCAGAAATATTATTGGCTACATAACGAAGAGTAAAACTAAAAACAGTATTTTCTCTTGAAAAACCTATTGACGGTTGAAAGAAAACCCTTTGCGAAAATAGTTCTACAGGTTCTAAAACATAAGGCTTAAAAGCATACGAGTTTTTTACATTTCCTAACCCGTATCCTCCAAAAATTTCAAGTATATATTTGTCACTAATTTTATTATGAAACCCAACTCCCAACTCTCCCGATTTGTATTTAATATCTTTTATTGAAGATGTAGATTGGTCGATATAAAAATTACTATTAAATATTACACCAAAGTGATTTGTTGCGGCGTAAGCAAATTGCGGATTATACCCTTGAATTCACATATGTATTGCTCCTTGAAATTCTCCTTTATTGCTGAACATTGGAGAATTTACCGACGAAGGAATATATGAAGTTCCGCATCCGGTTGTTAATAATAAAAGTAAAACTAATGTTGTAGCAGTATTTATTTTCATTGTTATCTTGCTATTTTAATACAAGACACAACTTTATATTATTAAGTTGCTTATAAATTTATTATTCACCTATAATTTTACAAAGCACTCTTTTACGACGCTTACCGTCAAATTCGCCGTAAAATATTTGCTCCCACGGACCAAAATCCAGTTTACCGTCGGTAACGGCAACTACTACTTCGCGTCCCATTATTGTCCGCTTTAAATGAGCATCGCCGTTATCTTCAAATCCGTTGTGTTCATATCGCGAATACGGTTTTTCGGGAGCAAGCCATTCGAGCCATTTTTCAAAATCATTATGCAAACCGGACTCATCATCGTTAATAAATACACTGGCGGTAATATGCATTGCATTTACAAGACACAAACCTTCTTTAATACCGCTTTCGCGTAAACATTCGTTAATAACGGGAGTAATATTTATAAACTCACGTCGCGATTTAATATCAAACCAAAGTTCTTTTTTATATGATTTCATCTGTTTATAATTTAATTTTTAATGATCAGATAACTAACAGACCTAACAGGTTTTAAAAACCTGTTAGGTCTT
>CAYRJP010000249.1:2210-4153 GCA_964424425.1 uncultured Bacteroidales bacterium
ATCAAGCAGTTTCTCTGTTTTATCGTAATCATCTTTACTGCTCAAAGTAGCTTTTGTTCCTATATAAAATTTAATTTTCGGTTCGGTTCCCGACGGACGCACCGACACTATTGTTTCGTCTTGCGTAATAAATTGTAATACATTTGACACTGGTAAAGTTATTTTTTTCTTTTCTCCCGTTTGTAAATTTCTGTCTTCTTGCGAAAGATAATCTTTGATTCTTACCACTACCGAATTGTTAATTTGAGCAGGCGGATTACTTCTAAAATCATTCATCATATTTTGAATTTCTTCAGCTCCTGATTTTCCTTTTTTCACAAGATTAACAAGACGTTCACGATAAAATCCGTGTTTTAAATAGATATCTGTTAGGATATCAAAGATTGACTTATTTTGGTCGGTTGCCCAAGCTGTTGCTTCGGCTATTAAAGAGCAAGCCATAACAGCATCTTTATCTCTTACAAATTCTCCGGCAAGGTAACCGTAACTCTCCTCACCTCCACCAATGAATTTTTTAACACCTTCATTCTTTTTAATAATATCAGCAATGAATTTAAATCCTGTCAAAACATCGTAATACTCTATATTTTCGGCTTTTGCCAATTCTGCAATAAGTTCTGTTGTAACAATAGTTTTAACAATATACTCTTTGCCGTGTAATAATCCTTTTTCTTTCCATTTGGTAATCAGATAATTTATTAAAAATGTTCCTGTTTGATTTCCGTTAAGCAGAACAAATCTTCCATTTTTATTTTTTACCGCAATTCCTACTCTGTCGGCATCGGGGTCGGTAGCCATTACAATATCGGCATCGGTTTGTTCGGCTTTGGCAACAGCCATACTCAATGCTTCGGGCACTTCGGGATTTGGAGAAGCTACTGTGGGAAAATTGCCGTCGGAAACATCTTGTTCGGGAACATGTATAATATTGGTAAAACCAACTGCTTTAAGAGCCGTAGGCACAAGTTTTACTCCGGTGCCGTGTATCGGAGTGTAAACAATCTTCATGTTTTTTTGGCGTTCAATAATATCGGGAGCAAGACTCAATTCTTTAATTTTTTCAATGTAAATTTTATCAATATCGTTACCGATAGAAATAATTTTACTTTTATCCCCCTCCCACTTTACATCGTCAATTGATTCTATTTTTTTTACTTCGTTTATAATGTTAGTATCATGCGGAGCAATTATTTGAGCACCATCTTCCCAATATACTTTATATCCGTTATACTCTTTTGGATTATGCGATGCAGTAACCACAACACCGCTTTTACATCCTAAATGACGAATTGCAAATGATAATTCAGGAGTAGGACGCAATGAATCGAAAAGATAAACTTTAATTCCGTTGGCAATACAAATTTGTGCGGCGGTTTCGCAAAACAGCCTTCCGTTATTACGGCTGTCATGAGCAAATGCCATGCTTATATTTTCATTGGGGAATTGTTTTAACAGATAGTTACAAAGTCCTTGGGTAGCCATACCTACTGTGTAAATATTCATTCGGTTTGTTCCTGCTCCCATTATTCCGCGTAGCCCACCTGTGCCGAATTCCAAATCTTTGTAAAAAGAATCTATCAACTCAGCCTCATTGCTTTCTAACAGATATTTCACTTGTTTTTTTGTGTTTTTATCAAAATTTCCGTCAAGCCACTTCTGTGCTTTTTCTTTTACCTCTGTTAAAATGTTATTTTCCATTTTAATTATATTTTAGTCTGTTTATTATTTTAAATTTAAGTTTTCTTTGACAGAATCCTCTAATTATTTACCAAAAAAAAATTATTCATTTGGTTTTATTTTTATTCTTCTTCTTTTTTTTAGATACAATAAATATAGTTGCTAACGACCTTGGCTATGAGCTGTGCGGGTTTTGTTGCACTTCTCTTCCAAATTGCTATGTCGTTTATTTTTACTCATTATTTTTAATTTTATCACTTTCGCCC
>CAYRJP010000250.1:0-1390 GCA_964424425.1 uncultured Bacteroidales bacterium
TGTTAAGAATATTAATAGCCGAAGATGAAATCAAAACAGTTAATTTAATAAAAAATATTCTTGAGAATTACTGTTCTAACGTTATAGTGACAGGTTATACTCAAACAGTAAAAGATACAGTTTCTTTTTTATCGGAAAACCAAGTAGATTTAGTATTGTTTGATATTAACTTTCCCGACGGAACAAGTTTTGATACTCTTCAACAACTACCTTCGTATAATTTCGGCTTAATTTTTATTACCGCATTCGAAGAATTTGCACTAAAAGCCATTAAACTTAGTGCCGTAGATTATTTGCTGAAACCTGTTAACCCTAAAGAACTTATTGCTGCAATACAAAAAGTACAGATAAATAAAATTGTTAATAATAATTTACTTATCAATACTTTATTATCGAATATGGATAATGATGAAGAAAAAAACAAAAAAATAGTACTTAAAACAACAGAACGAATTCAAGTTGTTAATATTTCAGATATAATTTTTTGTAAATCGGACAATTCATATACAACATTTTTTTTGAAAGACAATAATAAACTCGTTGTTTCAAAAGTATTGTTAAAATTTGAAAACATACTTAAAGAACACGGATTTATCAGAGTTCATAAATCATTTCTTGTAAATTTAAACTTTATCAGCAGTTTTGAAAAAACAACTGACTGTTTGATAATGAGTAATAAACTGAAAGTTCCCGTATCGGTACGAAAAAAAGAATCGGTGCTTCAAATACTTGATACTATTTAAAGTCTAGATTTCAAAGTTGAAATTATGAATATTATTAAAAAAACATCTGTTGTTTCAATAATTATCTTTTTTTGTTTAAATGTATTTTCACAAAATACAACGTTGAATAATTTATTAAATGAATTAAAAACTGCAAAAGAAGATACCAATAAAGTTAATTTACTGTATAATATAGCAAAAAAATATCTTTATAATATTCCCGATTCAGCTTTAAAATATAACGATACAGCACTAAATTTGGCAAAAAAATTAAACTACCTAAAAGGAACAGCTGCCTCATACGATATTTTAGGAGTATATTTTCAAAACAAAGGAGAATATCATAAAGCCGACAGTTTATACCGAATAAGTTTAAATATTAGAAAAGAGTTAAATAATCAAGAATTAATAGCTGTTTCATATAATAATCTGGGAGTATTAAATCGTAAAAAAGGCTCATACCCTGATGCTGAAGAATATTTTTTAAAAGCACTTGAAATACATAAAAAATACAATGATACTCTGTATCTGTCAAGAGTATATAATAATTTAGGCTTGCTTATGGATAATGTAGGCAAGTACGAAAAAGCAGTAGAATACCATCTACAAAGTCTTGCCATGCGTGAACAACTCGGTAATCAACAAGCTATTGCTTCATCATATAATAA
>CAYRJP010000250.1:1490-4136 GCA_964424425.1 uncultured Bacteroidales bacterium
TTGCCATGCGTGAACAACTCGGTAATCAACAAGCTATTGCTTCATCATATAATAACTTGGGCATTGTTTATATATCATTAAAAAATTATGACAAAGCACAAGAGTATATGCAAAAAAGTTTGGCTATAAAAAAAAACATAGGAAGTAAAAGTCAACTACAATCAGCATATATAAACTTGGGAAATGTTAAATATCATCAAAAAAAGTATGATGAAGCATTAAATTTATACGAAAAAAGTTTGAATATAGCCAAACAACTGGGTGATAAGCGAAATATAGCAGCACTTCTTGCAAATATGTCGTTTATAGCACAAAAAAAAGGTGATTTACAAAGAGCTGTTTCATACAATTTAGAAAGTATAAAAATATTGAAAAAGACAGGAAATATTTCGCAATTATGTAATTCTTACATTGATTTATCACATTCATTATATTATCTAAAAGAATATAATAAAGCATACGATTATGCTATTAAGGCTAAAAATATAACTAAAGAAAATAACGATTTACCATCGCTAAAAGCAACTCTCAATTTACTTTATAAAATAAAATTTGCACAAAAAGATTATATCCTTGCCGATAAATATTTAAACGAATATATTGTTATAAAAGACTCTATATTTAATCAAAAAAGCAATAATAGAATTTTAGAATTACAAACAAAATATGATACAGAAAAAAAAGAGCAAGCATTTATTGATTTATCTAAACAAAAAGAGATTACCGAATTAAAAAATAAACAATATCTCTATTTTTTATATATTTTGTTAATTCTGTTTTCGGCATCGGTTATTGTGGGATTGTTATTGCTCAGACACAGTAAATTAGAAGCCAAACAAAAAGCTATTGAATTGGAACAACGATTATTACGTTTGCAAATGAATCCGCATTTTATATTTAACTCTTTAAGTGCTATTCAAGAATATATTTTAAATAACAATCCTATTGAAGCAAGTTCGTATCTATCTGATTTTGCAAAACTTATGAGAGCAATATTAACTAATTCAGCAGATAATTTTATTACTCTCGAAAAAGAGATTGAAACAGTAGATGCTTATCTGAAATTGCAACATTTAAGACTATCCGACAGATTTGATTATAAAATTGATATTACCGATAATATTGATAGTGAAGATATATTAGTTCCGCCAATGTTATTACAACCTTTTATTGAAAACTCAATAGTTCATGGTTTTGGTAAACAATTAAAAGATAAAATTTTTATTAAAGTATCTTTTGAAAAAGATAACGACTTTTTAATTATAAAAACACAAGACAACGGTATAGGACGTAAAAACAGCGATAACAACAAAGAGCATAAGTCAATGTCGGTTTCAATAACCAACCAGCGAATAAAGTTACTATCTGAAAAATATAATACCGAAATTAATTTTGAAATTATTGATTTAAAAACTTCCGATAATCAACCTGCAGGAACATTAGTTCAGTTTAAAATTCCTATAAATTTACGATAAACGATTAAAACCCGACGTTAACAAATCAGATTCCAACGTTAACAAATCATCTGTTTTTTCTCTGTTATTATTTTTAGAAGTTTGAATAACAAATTAAAAGTAATTCCTACAATTACTTTAAAGTTTAATATTTTAAATTCTAACTAAATTTTATTTATTATGAAAAACAATAATTTAATTAAAACAATTTTTTTTACATTTCTACTTATTATATCTGCAAATGTATTTTCACAAAGTACTTTTTCATTTCATTTTGGTGGTGCATTTCCAATGGGTAACTTCGGAAGTGACGATTTTGACAGTAAGCATACAAGTGGAGCAGGCACAGGCTTTAATGTAGGCATGCAATTTAATTATCAGCTAAACGAAAACGGATTAGGATTATTTGGTGAAGCTAACTTCAACTATAACGGATTACAAAGTGATTATAAAGATGATTTAGATAATTATTTTGATATCCCTTCCTCTGCCGATATTACATATTATAAATTTTTAAATTTCCCTATATCTGCAGGTTTAAGTTATACTTTTGCCGCCAACGATAAAGTATCATTATTATGCAATGCAGGTTTAGCTGTAAATTTTTGTAAAACAACCGATTTTGTAGCTGAATATAATGATAATAAAGGCAAAATAAGTGCAGATATGATGACCAGTTTTGGTTTTAAAATTGGCGGAGGTGTTTTATTAAATAATAAAGTAACCATTGAAGTTAATTATTTTGGATTGGGCTCTCCTGATCTTAAAACAACAATAAAATTTATTGAAGACGGAGAAGTAACATATAAAGACAAAGAAACCTATAAAAGTAAAGATATAGCAATATTAAATTTAACTGTGGGTTTTAGGTTTTAATAACTCTAAAAATTCCCACATATCAAAGTTAAATACTTGATAGTCACGGCATGAATTCTATTTAAAATCTCATGTTTTACTATTATGAATATTTTTAAATCAATAATTCACACCATAATTTTGAAGATACAGGACAAACTTGTGCATATTTAAGGAAATAACAGACCTAATAAGTTTTATTTAAATAATAATAATCAAGAAAATAACTTATTAGACCTTTATAACTTAATTAAGGATATTCAACTTAGATTTCTTGTTAATTTACGATAAACGATTAAACCCCGACGTTAACAAATCAGATATCAACGTTAACAAA
>CAYRJP010000251.1:0-4135 GCA_964424425.1 uncultured Bacteroidales bacterium
AGCACTTTTTTTTATGATTTTTTACATTTTCTTAAAATATAAAATGGTAATTAAATATTACACTCCATGCAAAAAATAATAGCTTGCTGGATATACAAGTTTACAAATCATCTACTCACAGGTTTTTGGTAAATAATAAAAGCCCGTCTGCAACGGGCTTCAAAAACAGAAAAGTCGTTAATAATTAAAACAAAATATTGATAAAAAATAAATATTGAACACGGCATAAACGTCTGATATTTAAAACATTGCCACTATTGTTCAACTGCAAAATGAAGTTTTTCGGTAAGTTCGGTAATCTTTTCTTGAATCCAAGCCAACTGATATTCGTTTGTTTTTTTTGCATCAAGGTTTTGGTAGTATTTTTTATAATAATACAATGCAAGCCTGTCATTTTTTATTTTTGTTTCGTATAAAACGGCAATCATTCTGTTTATATCATTATTAGATGGATTTAATTCTTTTGCTTTCAAATAGTTATCCAAAGCCGCTTTATATTTTTTTTTACTCTTGGTTTTTGTGGAATCCCTGTATTTTAAATAATCTCCGTATGCCGAAAACGTGTTTGCTTTTTCCACAAAAACATCAGATATTAAATCGGTATCGTAAATTTGCTCAAAAACTAAATCGAAACTGTTTAAACTCTCCTTATATTTATAATCTTTTTGGTAAGCCAATGCCAAAATATACTGATTTTTAGTATCATTCGTATTTATTTTAACATATCGCGACAGCCAAAATATTGCATCGGAATAATCACAATTATTATACAAACTTTGTCCGTAATATTTAAGTGTAAACAGCGATGAATCACCAAGTTCGGTAATATGCTTAAACTGTCTTAGTGCATCAAGATAATTTCCGCCGTAAGCGGCAATAAATGCTTTTTGTTTAAGCAAAAACATATCGTCGGGGAATCGTAATAAAAAAGTATCAATGTATTTATCGGCTGTTTCGTATCTTTTATTAAGTATAAGTTGCCGTATCATTCTAACAACAATAGTTTTATTCTCGGGAGCTAATTTTATTGCTTTTTCATAATATGTATCCGACACCCTAACTAATGCCAAGTTTCCCAAACAATAAGCGTATTGCCCGTAAAACCAACCGTTAAGCGAATCTTGTTTTATTAAATCATAATATAAAAATGCTGCTTTACTATATTTCTTCTTTTTTATATAAATGCTTGCCGACTTTGTTTTGGCTACAATATTGGTTGAGTCTGTTTTTAAAATTTTAGAATAGTTATTTAAGGCATTTTCGGTATTTCCGGCTATTTCGTAAGTTTTTGCCAACGATAAAAGTGCCGGCACCGATAACGAATCCTCTTTTATTGCATTTATAAATGACTTTTCGGCATCGGAATATTTACATAATGCCATTTCCGACAAACCTTTGTAATACCATGTTATAAAATCGGGTTTGGCTGTTATTACTTTTTTATTGGCAAAGTCAATCGCCTTTTGATATTGGGCATTGTTGTAATAATAAACAATATCGTGTTTGACTGTTGCAAATATTGAAATATTTACAAACAAAAGACAAATAAGTAGTAGTGATTTCATAGGGTTGTGGTTTTATAAATTAATTTTTTGAAAGTTATGATTTGAATTATTATTGTAAAATATCTCTCATTTAACCTAATAACTATTGTTATAGTTTGGTTTAAACAATTTTATTATCGTTTTCTTTTTGTAAAAAAAATTATCATTGCAAATAACATCAGTAATAAAACTGTAATTGATACTTTATTGAAAATAGAAAAACTTGCTTTGTTAATAACATCAATTGCCACATTTATATATTGCTCATTATTTCCCAACAATTCATCATAACTTAAAGGAATTGTAATATCAGGAATTACTCCTCTACCCCACGGAATATCACTATTTTCTTTTTCATCAAAAACTACTTGAATAAGTGGCATATATAATTCCAATCCTGTATTTTTCAATAATATTTTTGCAAATTTAATTGCGTTCATACGGTAATAACAACTTCCCGTTTCTCTACCAATAATTACACCTCTTTTATACTTGTGCACCAATGCAGGCACTAATGTTGCTGCCGATAAAGAATATTCATTTACCAAAACAACAACCTTTCCTTTAAAATTTATACTACAGGGATAATTCTCCGGCATACTATCCTCCGGCATTATATATGAATTGTTAATATCTGATTTTATATAATTTTGAAACATTTTTGTTTTCGGATAAATATTAACGCTGTTTTTAAACAAATCATAAGTTCCCTTTTTATTAACTTTTTGCAAAACACTTTCTTTCCACGGTTTCTGAGCTATATATGGATATATTTCATCTTCCCCTCCCAAATTATCTCTTACATCAATTATTAACCCCTTATATGCTGAATCCGAAATATTACGAATAAAGTTTCGTATTTTTATTCTCTCTAAATCATTCAATATAAAATCATTTATTTTAATGTATGCTATTTCAGGTGCTACAATCTTAGTTACAACCTTAATACTGTCGCCAAACGGCTCTTTTAACAAAGGATAATAATCATTTTTTTTATAATTATCATAGATAAAATCACTAACTAAACCATCAGAAAATTTTAATCTTATTGTATCGTTACGATGCTTTAAGTGCATAGCTCCGTAATATTTATAGTAATCAACTAACAGTTTGCGAGCTTTTCCTGTTTGTATAAAACCGTCATTTCTATATAAAACTGTTTCTATCTGTTTTGTTAAACTATCAACACTTATATTGTCAATAGCAATAATTTGTTTACCCAAATAGTTGTTGTATTTATTAATTGTTGAATAAATAACCAGGCTGTCATTTTTTAATCCGAATAATACAGGAGGCTTAGTTCCGTCTGTTAATTTATATCTATTTGAATATATTGCCGTATGACTGTCTTTTATTAATGCTATTATTTTTGATAATTTAAGTCTGAATTCTTCTGATGTTAGAGGTTTATCCAATTCTGCCTTTATTTTATTCATCTCCTTATTCAACTCTTCTTTTGTAGTGTAATCATATAATCCGGGATGCCCTTCTATTAACGACTCACAAAATATTTTATAATCATTTTGCAATTCTTTGGGGGTATGTCGATATGTTATATAGTTAATTTTATTTTTACTGTTTTGGGGAGGAATAAATGTAGATGGTATTCCAAAAATACTCATTGGATCAAAAGGTCTTGACTCTTTAGATATACTAAACATTATTGAAGGTTTATTTATTTTAGAATAAAAATATCCAACCTCTCCTATCACATCTCCTTTATTGAGATAAGAGCCTGTTTTTAAATGCCTTACGGGTCTAATCCCCGATATTAAATAACTTTTCTTATCTTTTGTTTGCACATATATTGAAAGAGAAACAAATTTTGAATCAATATGCATTTGTGATGCAATAAATTTTCGTTGAATCAAATCATTATCGGATATAGAAATTGTATCATTATAATTAATATGATACATCCAAATATATTCTAAATTATAGAAATATACATATGTTACATATTTAATTATCCCCGATTCTGGTGCTACAACCTCAGCTCCTAGTGATGCTTCAATAATCAGGTTATCATAATTTAATTCATCACCTATCAAATCTTGCGGCTTATAAATTATACCTTCGCCTACACTTGAATCTTTTACCGGCCAAATATATTGACAGAATGTATTTACACTGATTATTAGAATTGCAAATAAAAAAAATGGTTTCATCTGTTTATAATTTATTTTTCATTGGTCAGATGGAACATCCTGTTTGCTAATTTACACTTGCAATTTTACATTTTTGCTATAATTATGCTCATGTGTGTTAAAAAAACTTATCATGGATGTTTCATTGTGTATTATTATTTTTAAACCCGACATTTTACTATTTTTGTTAAAACTTTTTAAGTAAAATAATCGGGTTTGAGTATTTATTCAGGCAATTTTTTAAATTATCCTATTTAAGCGAGAATCTTATGGGAACGGTAAACGACACGTTTACAGGCTCACCTTTATGCATTCCGGGTTTCCATTGGGGAATTGATTCAACTACTCTAACCGCCTCTTTTTCAAGTGCATCGTAACAACCTTTATCACGATTAAACACTTGTGTATATTCTTTAAGATTTCCATTTTTATCATAAACAGGAA